>JAAYQD010000184.1 GCA_012519465.1 Candidatus Cloacimonadota bacterium | reverse complement strand
TGATTATACATCGTCCATCTCCTCATACTTTGTGTATGATAACCATATATATTTCCAGCCCATATTCGTCAACAAATAGCTCTTATGCTGTGAAAACAATCAATTCTTTCTTGACAGCAGAGCAGAAGTGGAAATATATGAACACACATACAGCAATCATGCAACAGGCATCGTTTGGTGTTGCCTGCATGGAAGATAAATTAAATATGAGAGGTTTATCCCCAGTTGTGAGTATAAGCATGTGGATAGATGTGGATAACTGGTTTTGGAAGAGACATTCACATATCAATGTGGATAACTACCGCCCAAAAGCCCCACTTATCCACAGGTAATCCACAGATTGGGAGATGAACCGCAAGATAGAAAACACCGAGGTTTAAAAAAAACATTGACCGTTTATCCACTTATCCACAGTGACTACTACTATTACTAATTTAATAAATCTAAATTATTAGGATTATATAATATGGAAAGAATGATGAAGATAACCGGCTTGCTGATCCTGATTTTAACAAGTCTGATAGCATGCACACAAAAGAGCAATCCCACTGGCAACAGCTTCAGTGATGTGGAGCCAATTATCTTTGTGGATGAGGAAAGCTTTGATCTTGGCTTCAGTTATGGGCTGGATGTAAATATCAAAGGCTCGGAAAGCAACCTCCTCTGTGGTGATTATAATGGTATGCAGGCAGCTGCCATCATGCAATTTGTCTCTTTGCCCCAGGATTTTGTGATTCCCACCTCCAGAAGCTATGCGGATTCCGCCTGGATCAAGCTCACCGTGTTGCGTCAGGCACCGCTTTCTGAAAGGAATCCCACCACCCTCACCCTCTATAAAATTAACGAGCATTGGCGGGAGGATTCCGCTCATGAGGCGATGGACCTCCCTTTACAACAGATTGGAGAGAGCTTTACCCTGCCGGATAGCATCAACACCTCCGGAACCGACGTCAAGATACCCTTCCCCATAGATGTTCTCACAGCCCTCAATGAAGCCGGGGAGGACAGCCTTTCCATTGTGATCAAGACCAATGCCGATGCCTTCATGGAATTCCGCTCCATCTCCACCGCCGGACGCGGACCCCAGCTCAGGTTCAAATACCGCAAGGTGGATGAAGACGGCAACGTGGCAGATTCCGACAGTGAATACTCCCTGGCTGCCAGAAAAGACAGTTATTGGGTGAAAGGCGCCCAAAACCAAGTGCTGGCAGACGAATGGATTATCGGCAATCTCAGCCCCAGCCGCATCTTTGTGAGATGGGTGGATAATTGGAACCACTTCAAGGATGCAGATGGCAATGTGTTATCTGAAACAAGGCGCAAACAGGTAACCATCAACAAGGCGGAGCTGATCTTCCACACCAAATCCAACCCCTATTATGGAGATCTCACCCCATACTCCATCAAAGCCTCCATGGTTACCCGCGATAGCATCAATACGGCGATGCACATAGCTGATGAGGACATGAACGAAAGCGTCCTGGGCAATATCTCCGTGGTGAAAGAAGGCACCGTGAGGGTGGATATCACCGCCTTTATGCAAGGCATCGTCAATGGGAAAAAGGATAACCACGGCTTTGTGATCCACAGCACTCAGGAGATGAACAACTTTGGCATCCTGGAGCTGGAACACTTCCTGAACGCTCCCGATGGCAAGAAACCACAATTGAGGGTGATTTACACTCCACCATTCCTATAAATGCCAATGAAAAGACTTTGTTATCTGATACTGCTGGTTGCCCTTCTTGTCACGCTTTCCTGCAAAAAGGAAAAAGAAGCTGTGACCCCCGCCGCGCAGGTGGGCTCCCAGATTCTCTCCCTGCAAAGCTTTCGTGCAAACTTTAACGATGAACAGTGGAATGCCATGGATGACAGCCAGCGCAAGAAGTATTTGGAGGATTGGGTAAATCTCACCTTATTGGCAAATGAAGCCGATGCCTTGGGTTTGAGCGATGATCTGGCAATCAAACTAAAGATGGAAAACGCCGTCAAGAAAGTGAAGGCCAATGCCCTGATAGCAAACCGCCTCAGCAATATCCACATTGCCGAAGATGAGCTCTTCAATTACTACCGCCTCTATCAGGCAGAATTTAAGGGCAAACTATTGGAATATAACGTGCAAAGAATATATATGAAAGACCAGAATGCAGCTCGCGAGCTGGTAAACCGGCTCAAAGGCGGCCTTGATTTTGACGAAGCTGTTCTCACTTATTCCAGCGAAGACCTCGGTATCAGCCTGGGTAAGATGGGATTTGTGAGTGCAACCGGTGCGGATTCCCTCTTTTGGATGCAGGCACGCAAGATCAAGGAAGGAGAAATCAGCTACTTCGCCGCCGATGACGGATTTTATATCATCCGTTACACCGGCACCCAGGAAAGCAACCAGGATGCCGGCTTTGAAGATTTTAAGAGCCAGATCAGAGAGCGCATTCTTGCCGAGCGTCACCAACAGATTTATCAGGATCTATTGCGACAGCTCAAAAACAAAAACCATGATATCTACTATTATTAGGAATACATTATGAAAAAGACACTGTTTGCCATACTGCTCGTTTGCCTGGGGTTTAGCCTGATGGCAAATGACCTGGTGGATAGGATTCTGGCCAAAGTGGGCAACGAAATCATCCTCTTGAGCGATGTGCAAAAGAATATGCTGCAAATGAGAGCGGCTGGCGTTCCCGCAGAACGCATAGACCCCAACGATGTTTTGAGCGAATTGATAGAGCAACGCCTCATCCTGCAAAAGGCACAGGAATTGGATATCAAACTGAATGACGAACGCATCCGCCAATATGCCGAGGGCTATATCAAACAGATCAAAGCTCGCTACCCCTCCGAAGAGGAGTACAGGAGCGAATTGCAAGCCATGCAGACCACGGAAAGCGAACTCTTGGATTACTATATCACCGTCCTCAAAGAGCAGGCGCTCACAGAGCAGCTGGTGGAACGCTTTGTAACCTCCAAAGCCATCGTTACCGAAACGGAAATGCGAGAGTTTTATGCAGACCACAAAGACAGCTTAGCTGTAAAACCCGTCACCTGGGAAACGGGAATGATCATGAAAGAGATCAAGCCCAGCAAAGCCGCTCGCAATATCAAATTGCAAGAGATCAACGCCCTGCTCAACAGGGTGATGGATGGTGCGGATTTTGCCTCCTTGGCGCGTGAAGCCAGCGATTGCCCCAGCAGTGCCCGGGGCGGAGACCTGGGCTTCTTTGGCAAAGGCATGATGGTAAAGCCTTTTGAAGACGCTGCCTTTGATCTTGCCGTGGATGAAGTGAGCGGCGTGGTGGAAAGCGATTTTGGCTTTCACATCATCAAACTCACCGAAAAACGGGGCAAAGAGATCCGCGCCAGCCACATCCTCAAGATTGTGGAACCCACCTTGGAGGATAGCCTTGCCGCCTGGGACCTCATGGAGGATACCCGCTCCAGCCTCATGCAAGGCACAGATTTTGGCACCCTTGCCGCCAAGTTTAGCGATGATACTGAATCTGCCCAAAACCAAGGCATCATCGGCGAATTTGACGAAAACGGCATGCCGGAGCTCTTCCGCTCTGCCATCTTGGGCACTCAGATTGGAGAGCCTACGCCCGTCTTGCACAACGAAGGCACATTATACATCTTTATGCGCACCCAAGAGCTGGAACAGAGAGTTTATACCTACGACGAAGTTAAGGACGAAATAGGCGCTCTTTTGGCACAGCAAAAGCAAATTGAGGCATACACCGAATGGATAGAAGAGCTCACCAAAGAATCATGGGTGCAGGTATTGCCATAACGCCATGAAATCCAAAAAGCTGTATCACCCCATCAACTTTATCGCCAGCCTCTTAGGCACCGGTTATCTGCCCAAAATGCCCGGCACCTGGGGCAGCCTCTTTTCCTTGGCAATCTATCTTTTGCTGCCGGAAGCGTGGTTTATGGATCTGGCAAGATGGTGGTTCACCATGGCTTTTGCAGGGTTCATCCTCTTCAGCGTGTGGATCAGCACCTTGGCGGAAAGACGCCTGGGGCACGATGCCCCCCAGATTGTGATTGACGAAATGTGTGGCTTCTTTGTTAGCGTTCTTTGGTTGCCAAAGACGGTGATGTTAGGTATTTGGGCTTTCATCCTCTTCCGGGCTTTTGATATCATCAAGCCTTGGTGGGTGGGCAAAGCCCAGAACTTGCCCCGCGGTTGGGGAGTGGTGGTGGACGACCTGGTTGCAGGCATCTTCGCCAATCTCATCCTGCAGGTGCTCACCCTTTTGGCACCGCAATTCTTTAATATTATATAGGAGATAATATGTTTTATATACTACTACAGGCAGCGGCACCTGCCGCAGCCCCCGCCCAAGGCCAGCCAGCATCCGGCGGTGGCGGAATGAGCATGATATTGCTGATGGGCGGCATGTTTCTCATCATGTATTTTCTGATGATCCGTCCTCAACAAAAGAAACAAAAAGAAACCCAAAAGATGCTGGATTCCCTGCAGGTGAATGACAGAGTGATGACCACCTCCGGCATCCATGGCCGCATTGCCAGCATCAAACCGGATAAAAACATCATTGTGGTGGAAATCGACAGCACAAACCACGTGCGCGTGGATTTTGACCGTTCTGCCATTGCCGGAGTGGTGAATACCGCCCAAAACACGGAACCTGCCACCACAGAGAAATAAAACATGAAACAAGTACCGGAACTACTGCCGGTGCGTATTCTGGGCGACGACATCCTGCGCATGAAAGCCCGCGAGGTGGAGGAGATTACGGATGAAATACGTGATTTCGCCGCCGATTTGGTGCACACCATGTATCTCAGGGATGGCGTCGGCTTGGCAGCACCGCAGGTGGGCAAGAGCATCCGTATGTTTGCCGCAGACCCCTGGTGGGGCAGGGATACCGACCAGCAAAACCCCCTCGTGCTCATCAATCCCATCATCGAATCAAGTGAGGGGCAAAGCGTGAATGAGGAAGGCTGCATCAGCGTTCCCGATATCTTTGCCGAGGTGGTGCGCCCCTCAGCCATCACCATCTCTTTCACAGATTTGGAAGGCACGCGGCAAACCATGGATCTGAAAGGATTCCCTGCCATCGTGATGCAACACGAGTATGACCATTTGAACGGCGTGCTTTTTATAGATAAGATCAAGATGCTCACCCGCCTCACCCTCTTGCCCCGCATCAAAGAGCTGGAAAGACGTGCCGTGGATGGCGTGAATATCGTCACCGAATTGCCTCCAGAGAATAACGACTGATGCCTTCCCCCCAGCCATCGATAGCGTTTTTTGGTTCCTCAGAGTTTTCCCTGCCTTCGCTGAAGGCTTTGGCAAACCAAAGGTACAGGCTAATGGTGGTTTCACAGCCTGCCCGCCCCCAGGGCAGAAGGCTAAAGGTAAAGGCAAACCCTCTCGCCGCCTTGGCGCAAGAGCTGGATTTACCTCTGTTTACCCCGGAAAACGTCAACGATAGCCACAGCTTGGCAACTCTGCAGGATTTTGCCCCCGATATCATCGTGACCGCCAGCTATGGCTCCATCTTCCGGAAGCCGCTATTGGAACTGGCACAGATTTGCATCAACCTCCATCCCTCGCTGTTGCCCCTCCTCAGAGGCGCCACCCCCATCCAAAGCGCACTTCTGCAAGGCTTTGCCATCACTGGCGTCAGTATCTTTGCCATGGCGCCCAAGATGGATGCCGGCGATATCCTCATCCAAGAGGAAACCCCCATCCACCCCCTGGAAAACCACAGCCAATTGGAGGAGAGATTGGCGGATATGGCAGCCCGTCTCCTACTTGGCTATATATCTGATCCCCAGGCATATCCCCCTGTACCCCAGGATCATACACTTGCCACCTACAGCCAAAAGATAGATAGAAACGGCACTTTGATAGATTGGAACCAACCCTGCCGGGATATCCACAATCAAATCCGAGCCTTTGCCATGCAGCCCGGAGCGTGGACCACCCTCACGGGCAAACAACTAAAGATTTTGGCAGCCCAGCCCTCGGAGCTGGCACCCACCGGCAAACCCGGAGAGCTGGCAAATATCGAAAAAAACAAGGGCTTTGCCATCAATACTGGCGATAAGCCCCTTTTTATTCAAACCGTTCAGCCGCAAGGCAAAAAGGTGATGGATGCCTGGGCTTTTCATCTGGGAGCCCGGCTCAAACCCGCTATCCAATTTGGGAGCTAACTAATGAAAAACCAATACTTTTCCGTGATTAAATTCCCCGTTTTCGTGAGCATCTCTCTCATCTTGCTCACAGCTTTATTCTTTATCTTTTCCGTCAGCGGATATGCCTCGCTGGGGCTCAGCCTGGTGGAAAAGATCATCTATGGTGTTATCTTTGGTGTGATTTTACTCCTCATCATCACCTGGCTGTTGGTGCTTTCCTCCACCCACCGCAAGATCAAAAACAAGATACTAAAAACCTATCTGAAGTGGATGATGTTTCACGTCTATTACTTTCTGGCAATGGTGATAAACCTCCTCTTTATCCAGTCTCGCGTAAGCCTTTGGGAAAGCTTTTTGAACTTCAACAACGAAATAGTGCTCACCAATCACTTGGGCAAAAAACACAATAAGGTCCTCCTTCTCCTCCCCCATTGCCTGCAAAATTCCAAGTGTCAGATACGTGTGACAGACGACATTATAAACTGTGAAGAATGTGGAAAGTGCGTGATTGCTCACCTCAAGAAATGGGCAAACCAGGAAAGCGTCCATGCCGCTGTGGCAAGCGGAGGATCCATTGCCCGCAAGCTGATTGTGGAGCACAAGCCTGAGGTAATCGTGGCAGTTGCCTGTCATCGCGATCTGGTGGAAGGCACGCGGGATGCCTGGATGTTGCCCGTCTATGCCGTATTGAACGAGCGTCCCCATGGTCCCTGCTTCGAGACCACCGTCAGTCTGGCAAACGTGGAATATGCCGTGCAAAAATTCATCTAAGGGAGGAGTGCAAAATGAGAGCTGGTTCCATAATCATCATAGTATTGGCGGTCATCATCCTCAATGCCGGCATCACGATGATGATCATCAATAGCAAGGATCAGTCCCAAGCTGCGCCAACGCCTGTGGCAAGCGCAGAAGATGCCAGCCGTCAAAATTCCATCACTGCCGCAGTGAATGCCGTGGAGCCGGCGGTGGTGAGCATCAACGTGATCAAAACCGAATCCATCCAGATCCGGCGTCCGTTTGGCATCCCTTTCTTTGATTTCTTTGATTTTGCCCCCATGCAAAGGCAGGTGCAAAGCATTGGAACGGGTATTATTTATGACCCCAAGGGATATATCATCACCAATGCCCACGTGGTGGAGGGTGCCACCCAGATCAAGGTGGTTTTGCCCGATAAACGGGAATTTGATGCCACCGTGCTGGGCGTGGATGATAAACACGATATCGCCAAGCTCAAAATCAATGGCTCACGCCTCAACCATGCCCGCTTGGGCAGCTCCCAAAACCTGATTATCGGTGAATGGGCGATCGCCTTGGGCAATCCCTATGGATTCTTGATGAACGATTCCAAACCAAGCGTGTCTGTGGGAGTGATTTCCGCCCTCAACCGCAGCTTTTCCCCACGTGCTGATAAACGCTCCTATCGCAATATGATACAGACGGATGCCGCCATCAATCCCGGCAATAGCGGTGGCCCGCTGGTGAATATCAATGGCGAAGTGGTGGGTATCAATACGTTTATCTTCAGCGAAAGCGGCGGGAATGTGGGCATCGGCTTTGCGATCCCGATTGATGAGGTGAAAAGTATCTTGGCCAAGATTTAGGCTTTTGTATTTTAACCACGAATTACACGAATTGACACGAATTTTAAGCTCGCTACCGCTAAGCGATTAATAATAAGGAAACGCCAACGTAAAACAGACTTGGCTTTAGCGAAGCCCTATCAACTAACAACTATCAACTATCAACT
>JAAYQD010000183.1 GCA_012519465.1 Candidatus Cloacimonadota bacterium | reverse complement strand
TATTTAAGTGGCCGAGAGTTCACAGTTGGAATAATAGGAACAGGGCAAAGGGCAACGGCAATTGGTGCTATGGAAATTGTAGTCGATAAAACAGAACAGCAAGGTATCTATTCTTATAAAAGTAAACAAGAATATAAAAAATGGGTCACTTATAAAACCATTGAACCAGAAATAGAAAAAGAGTGTAAAAAGATAGCTTTGGATGTTTGGAAAGCTTTAAACTGTTTTGATGGTGGTAGGGTCGATTTAAAAATGGATGGACAAGGGATTCTTCATTTTCTTGAGGTAAATCCTTTGGCAGGTCTTAATCCTATCGACTCTGACTTGCCAATTTTGGCTGCCCTTAATGGGATAAGTTATCAAAATCTGATTAGATTGATTATGAAAAATGCCTGTGAACGATTAGAGATTAAACATGAGTTTTAAAATTATAATATTACACGATGAAGTAAGTAATTTTGCCACTTTGGATGAACAAGAGACCTTGTTACAGGTAAATCAAATAGAAAAAGTATTATCGGATCTTAAACACAAAGTTCATCGTCTTGCTTTCAATGGTGATCTTTTTGATTCTTCCGCGCTAAAGAAACCCTAATTCCGCTTTAGGAAACCGCAGTTCCGCATAAAGAAACCGAATAGGTAAAAAAAGCAATTCCGCAGATGGAAACCGCTGTGCTAGACTTCTTGAATTCTAATTCAAGGAGGCCTAAAAATGGCGAACATCATTAAGGCGAAGCTCATTCTTGAGCGGCGCCAAGCCGGTGATTCAATACAGGATATAGCAAATAAATATCATGTAGCCAAGAAATCAATAATCACCGTCTGCAATAGAGCAAAAGCTCGTTACATCACTTTCGAAACGGTAAAGGAGAAGACTGAAGAAGAAGTCTATCGACTTCTCTTTCCTGAGAAACAGGCTTCAAATCTGATTTATGAACCGCCTGACTACGAATATGTGCAGAAAGAACTAACCAAGGCGGGGGTAACCCTACGGCTTTTACATGAGGAATATGTTCTTGAGTGCAAAAAGAAGGGCAGCATTGCAGTTGGCAAAACTAAATATTATGAAGACTACACCAAATTCTGCCAACAAACAGGGTTTACAAATAGAATTACTCACAAACCGGCTATCCGAACAGAGGTAGATTGGTCTGGATTACAGATGCATTACTTTGATAAAAATTTAGGAGTTAACATTGATGTTCCGATTTTTGTAGCTTCTCTACCATTCAGCCAATATTGTTATGTAGAAGCATGTAGGGACATGAAACAAGCGACTTGGCACGAATGCCACATTCACATGTGGGAATACTTTGGAGGTTCCACTGTTAGGCTCATCTGTGACAATCTTAAGACCGGTGTAATTGCCCATCCTAAAGAAGGAGACATCATTCTCAATCAAGAGTACGAAAATCTGGCAAATCATTATGGTTGTGCAATTTTTCCTGCGGGTGTAAAAAAACCCAAAGCAAAAGCCTCTGTAGAAGGAAATGTTGGGAATATTGAGACAGCTATCATCGCAAAATTACGTAATGAACACTTTACATCTTTGGCACAGGTAAAAGTTGCGGTTTCAAGGGAGCTTGAAAATTTCAACAGTAAAGATTTTGATGAGCGTGAAGGCTCAAGGTTATCAGTTTTTTTATCAGAGGAGAAACTAAAACTGACTCCTCTGCCCTCAATTAAATACGAGTCTTTTTTATGGTTTCGCAATCGCAAGGTCCAGTTAAACAGTCATGTTATGTTTGAGCGTAATTATTATTCTTGTCCATACAAGTTCATAGCACAACTAGTTGATCTGAAAGTCTCATCATCAAAAATATCCATTTACAAAGGGGATCTTATCCTTCAAACACACGAAAGGTTTCCCGCCAACGGTAAGAATCATTATTCAACCTACGAACAAGACATGCCACAGGAGAAGATGTTTCAGGAGTGGAATGAAAACCGAATATTGAGCTGGGCAAATTCTATTGGTCCGAATAGCTTCATAGTCGTTTCAAGGATTCTTGAACCCCTGGTTATCAAAGAACAGGGCTACAACTCAGCCCTGTCCGTCTTGAAGTTGTCTTCCAAGTTTGGAAGCTCTAGGTTGGAGGATGCGTGTGAATTGGCCCTCTCACATATCCATTCACCCAGATGGAGAAATGTTAATTCGATTCTATCGTCAAATCAAGATGAAATAGTTCGTAATCAGCGAACAGAGAAAGTTGCTCAAGCTAAAGGTTTCGAGCGTGGTGTAGATTACTACAGGAACCTTAAAGGGGGCAAAAAATGATCAGTGAGAAATCGATTCGCCTCATTAATGAAATCAAACTTCCAGAGATTGCTCACATCGTTGAAATGCAGGAGGAACTTGAAGTTTACAAGACAATGACTTTTGGTGAACGTATGGATCACCTGATTAGTGAACTCTACCAGCGGAAAATGGATACCAAATACAAGGGATTACTCTCCAGAGCCCATTTACGCTACCGAGAGGCTGACATCTCCAACATCGTCTATAACAACAGAGGTTTTACAAGAGATGACATCATTACAGTCTCAGAGCCAAGCTACATAAGAAAAGGCAACAGCGTTGTTTTTCAAGGTCCTGTAGGATCGGGTAAAACTTATCTGGCCTGTGCACTGGCTAACTCTATAGGAATCCTTCGCGGTTATAGGACTCTTTATCTTC
>JAAYQD010000182.1 GCA_012519465.1 Candidatus Cloacimonadota bacterium | reverse complement strand
GCACCGTCTGTAGCAAAAAGAACAGGATTGAATAACTGAAAAATGAAATAACCGCTAATCCAACTCAGAGCAATCTTCCATTGGAAAGGAAAGATCTCTTTCATATAGCTAACAGTTTCGGTTATACTTTCCCTGAAAAGGCCTAACATCACCCTCAACAGATCTTTTTTCCACACATAGATACACCACACAATTACTCCTAGAAATGAGCTTATACCAACAACATACAGTTTCATGCCACAAGCAAATAGCAACCACTGAGAAACAGGAATAAACAATTGTTGGTAAAAGGTGATTTCATTCATCTCTTTAACCCTTCCTAAACCTGTATAAATAGCCGTAAAAGGAGATTGGAAAAGTTTAATGGCTGTGCTGAAAGCCAAAATAAGCCATGGCCACTGCCAATCCACAGAGCCGCTACTAGTATCATAACGATTAAAATAGAAAAAGCCTACAATAATGATTACAATAAGAAATAATAGAGAAATAATCGCATACCATTTAACACAAAATCTAACTAGATAAGATAATCTTGATTTGTATTTTTGGTCACCTTCATAAAGCTGTTGTTCATTAAGACTGAGATGAACCACCTCATGTGCAACATACTGGGTCATAATACCAGTAAAGCCCAACTCAAAGAAAACTTGAATAGCTAGAATACTTCCGAAAGTATAAAAGAAACCTTGCTCCTCGCCAGTTAAAAAAGTTGCTATAAAAAAGATTGAAATCACTCCCGCAAAAGCCTGAAACACACGAGCTGCAGACGAGAATGCTATTGCACCGTCCATTCCAATCTTTCGAGCAAACTTTACTATTATATTATTATCAGATAGGCGCATGAATAAAAAACAGTACAACTCTATAAATAAGTTTTTATAACAATGCTGCTCTCTTTCTCAAAAACATCTGGCTTCCAGAAACATCCTGGAAATAATCCTCAATGGCTATTCTGTGGACCTTGGGATATTCCGCCACTTTTCCACTATAAAACAAATCACTTATCTGTTCTATCACTGCAGAGCCAACACCGCTGGATTTCTGATGCTCCTCAATTACCGTGATCGTTTCATAAGAATTGGCAATCTTTGTGATCTGCTCTAGATTAATTGGCTTCACAAATGGAAGGGTATATACATCCGTCTTTTCTGCTTCTGGAGATGCGACAATTACTGATGCAATAGAACCAGTAACAATGATTGCCTCTTTCTTGTTCTCCACCTTAAAAGGAACAATATCTCCGACCTTCAAATTCAGTTCTTCATTATGAATAATCTTCTCCCCCGCCTTACCCAATTGTATATACATAGGTCCATCATAGGTAGAGGAAAGCGTTGTCAAAGCACGGGCCTCAATAGGATCTGAAGGTGAACAGACTACCATACCAGGGATTGTTCTCAACATACCCAGCGCTTCTGTTGCATGGTGTGTTGCTCCAAGGTCACCATAAGCATAACCGCCACCAACCGCAACAACCTTAACGTTTGCATGGTGGTAGGCAACATCATTGCGAATCTGCTCAATGCATCTTAACGTAGGGAAGTTACCAATAGAATAAAAATACACATTGAAACCACTCATTGCTAAACCAGCTGCAACGCCAGCCATATTCTGTTCAGCAATACCAACGTTCCTAAACCTATTGGGGAACTCACGGGCAAAAGGCTCGACCACATTATAACCAAGGTCGCCTACAAGAAGGAAGATCTTATCATTCTTTCTTGCCTCTTTCATTAACTGATCTATAAATGCTGTTCTCATTTCAGTTCCTCCAATGCTTGGTTCAACAATTCGTCATTCGGAGCGGAATAGTGCCACTTGAGCGTATTCTCCATATAACTCACACCTTTACCCTTAATGGTATCGCAGATGATGACCGTAGGTTTTCCTGTGGTTTTCTTGAACTTGTCAAAAGCCTCAATAATGCTCTCGAAATTGTGACCGTCAATGCGAATTACATTCCACTGGAAAGCCTTCAACTTGTCATCAAGTGGATCAAGACAAAGGACATCTTTAGTGTCCCCCAATGCCTGTATCTTGTTTTTGTCAATAATTAAGCAGAGATTATCCAACTTGTTGTGGGCAGCAAACATAATAGCTTCCCAGTTGGAACCCTCATCCATCTCGCCATCACCCACAAGGCAATAAACCTTATAATCTAAGTTTTGTGCCTTAGCTCCAAGAGCCATACCCGTAGCAACAGGCAAACCATGACCAAGGCTACCTGTTGAAAGTTCAATGCCATTCAATTTGTGGCTGACGTGCGTGAAGAACTGGGAGCCATCACGGCCATAGCCCTTCATCATTTCATCTACACCAAAGAACCCCTTCAATGCCAACACAGAATAAAGT
>JAAYQD010000181.1 GCA_012519465.1 Candidatus Cloacimonadota bacterium | reverse complement strand
TAGGAGTTTATTCACAGCCTCTTTAGCCAGGGGGTACAATACACCTGAAACCTAAGCCAGCCGCAGCCTGACGTCTTTTTTTAACCTTGGAAAACACGAAAGTACCCCTGCGGCGTAAGCCGCCCCTCCCCTGTTAACCACCCTTGTCTCTCCTTTGTCTAAGCAAGGGTGAGACAAGGGTGGTACAAGGGTGGCTAATGGGCAAGGGCTTATTTCAGATCTGCCTCACTGATGGGGATATTCAAAGCCATGGCAATACCTTTGGCATACTCCGGATGCACCTTGTGGCAGTTTTGGATATGCTTGATCTTAATCGGCTTGGGGGCATCTCCCATATGTCTGGCAGTGTTCTCAAAGAGGGCTTGGCGCTGCTCTTTGTTCATCAGTTTAAACAGTTCCCGGGGCTGGGAGTAATAAT
Source organism: Candidatus Cloacimonadota bacterium (assembly GCA_012519465.1). Lineage (GTDB taxonomy): Bacteria > Cloacimonadota > Cloacimonadia > Cloacimonadales > Cloacimonadaceae > UBA3900. Next base: position 3,938 of record JAAYQD010000181.1, on the reverse strand, counting down.
CCTCATCCTCATGGTGATCCCAATGGTCTGCGGGGCTTTCTATCTGCATGGGCGGCTCCTTGTATTCCGGCTGTTCATCCCATTCGCCATAGCTGTTGGGATTGTAGTGTAGGAGCCCGCCATGGTTGCCATCCACGCGCATGGCACCATCACGATGGAAGCTGTGGGCCTGGTTTCTGGGGCTATTCACCGGTATCTGATGGTGATTGACGCCCAATCTGTAGCGCTGTGCATCTCCATAAGAAAACAGCCTTGCCTGCAAGAGACGGTCTGGCGAAAAGCCTATGCCCGGCACGATATTGGCAGGGGTGAAGGCGGCCTGTTCCACATCCTGGAAATAGTTTTCCGGATTGCGGTTCAGCTCCATCACGCCCACTTCGATGAGGGGAAAATCCTTTTTGTACCATACTTTGGTGATGTCAAAAGGATTGTAGGGCAGCGTTGCCGCCTGCTCTTCCGTCATCACCTGGATAAAGAGCTTCCAGCGGGGATAGTCTTTCTTTTCTATACTCTCAAACAGATCCCTTTGGTGGCTTTCCCTGTCTTTGGCGATGATGGCTTCCGCCTCTGCATCGGTCAGGTTTTTGATGCCCTGCTGGCAGACCCAGTGAAATTTGACCCAGGTCTTTTCGTTTTTGGCATTGAACATGGCAAAGGTGTGGCTGCCAAAGCCGTGCATGTGTCTGTAAGAAAGGGGTATCCCTCTGTCGCTCATGGTGATGGTGATTTGGTGGATTGCCTCCGGCAGGTTGTTCCAAAAATCCCAGTTGTTTTTGGCGCTGCGCAGATTGGTCTTGGGATCGCGCTTTACAGCATGGTTCAGGTCTGCAAATTTGAGGGGATCGCGCAGGAAAAAGATGGGGGTGTTGTTGCCAACGAGGTCCCAATTGCCTTCTTCGGTGTAAAACTTGACGGCGAAACCGCGGATGTCACGCTCCGCATCCGCTGCGCCTCTTTCACCTGCCACCGTGGAAAAGCGGGCAAAGATATCCGTCTTCTTACCAATTTTATCAAACAGCTTTGCCTTGGTGTATTTGGTGATGTCGTGAGTAACGGTAAAGGTGCCAAATGCTCCGGAGCCCTTGGCGTGCATCCTTCTTTCGGGGATTACTTCCCTGTCAAAATGTGCCAGCTTTTCCATCAGCCAGATATCCTGCATCAGGATGGGGCCCCTCTTTCCGGCGGTATAGACGTTTTGGTTATCAACTACCGGTGCTCCGGCTACTGTCGTTAATTTCTTCTTTTTAGCCATGTTTCTCTCCTCATGGTGCTTTAGGGTTTGTATATGTTGCTTGCGGGTATATTTTCCCTTGGTTTTGACGTGTAATTATATAAGGCTCCCATACTTAAAGGATTTGTATCACTGTTCTTATTCCCGACATAGCTGTGGCTGGATCCAACATAAGACCTAAAAGATAGGATGTGACTTGAGTAAAATTTCATACTAAGAATATAAGTGATTTCGTGGGTTTGCCAATCAAAACCAAAGGCTGGGGCTGGGGTTAGATATCTTTGCCGTGTCCCCTGTGTTCCTCCCGTTCCAGGTCTTTCTTTCTCAGGCTGTCCCGCTTGTCATAGGTGTGTTTTCCCTTCACCAGGGCGATGGTTACCTTGCATCTGCCTGCCTCATTGATGAATATCTCCAAAGGCACGATGGTCATACCCTGTTCATCCACCCGGGTTTTGAGGCGGCGGATTTCGTGACGGTGGAGCAGCAGCTTGCGCCGGCGCTCGGCATCATGATTGAAGTAGGCGCTCTTTTCCCAAGGGCTGATGTGCAGGTTCAAGAGCCAGCATTCGCCATCGATGATGCGGGCATAGCTATCCTTAAAGTTCACCTTTCCGGCGCGGATGCTCTTTATCTCCGTGCCTTTCAACACTATGCCTGCCTCGTATTTTTGTACGATAAAGTAATCGTGTAAAGCGCGTCTATTTTTGATCATGGTCATTGTGATAGCTCCTTGAGGATGCGCTTGCCATAGTGTTTTGCCTTGGCAATCAATTCCGCCTCATCTACTTGCGTCAGCTTGCCACCTTGCACCACGATCTTGCCGCCCACCACCACGTCTCGCACGTTCCTTCCGTTCATGGCGTATACTATGTGGGAATAAGGATTGTAAAGCGGCTGGCAACAGAGGCTGTTGTGATCCAAAATGCAGATATCAGCGTCCTTGCCAATCTCCAAAGAACCGCGGCTTTCTTCCACTCCCAAGGCACGGGCGGCATTGATGGTCACATGCTTTAGTGCCTCGGCGGCAGGAAGGAAGGAGGGGTCTTCGTTGATTGCCTTGTGCAGGCGGGCAGTATTGCCCAATTCTGCCAGGATGTCCAGATCATTATTACTGGCAACCCCATCTGTGGCGATGGCAAAGTTGATGCCCTTATCTGTCCAGCCTTTGAGGGGTGCGATGCCGGAAGCCAGCTTCAGATTGCTATCTGTGCAGGAGGCGATGGAGGCGCGCGTGCCCACCAAAAGATCCATTTCGGATTCATCCATCCAGATGCCGTGTGCTATCAAAAGAGGAATCTCTAACATACCCAGCTCTTTCAGGTATTGCACGGGACGCATCCCACGCTTGTTAAGGCAGGTTTGCACCTCTTCCTTTGTTTCACTGAGGTGAATATGCAGCAGTAAATCCAGCTCCTGCGCCACCTCTACGGATGTCTCCAAATCAGACCTCAAGCAGGCATAGATGGAGTGTGGAGACAGGTTAAAATCCACCAGGGGGTTATCCCGGTATTCCTGGCGCAGGATGCGGAGCTGATCCCCGGGCTTCTGTCCTTCAGCCAGTCTGGCACTGATGATCGCCTCGCCAATGAGGGCGCGCAAACCCGCCTTGGTGCAGGCATCGGCAATGGCTGGCATCTCAAAATACATATCATGGGTCATGGTGATGCCATTTTTGAGCATCTCGGCAGCTCCATGCAGGGCGGCATCATGTATCACACTGCTATTCAAGGTCTTGGCTTCCATCGGCCAGATATATTCCCTCAGCCAAATATCCAGGGGCAAATCATCCGCCAAACCCCTAAAATAGCTCATCGGCAAATGGCTGTGGGTATTGATGAGGCCGGGAATGGCGATGCAATCCGTCCCATCCAGCGTCTTCGAGGCTGTCCACCTCTTCTCTTCCTGCGGGCAGAGGTCTATTATTCTACCGTCTTTCACCACAATCTGATGGTCATCAAGCTGACGTAAGTCTTTATCCATGGTGAGGATGGTGTCCATATTGATAATCAAATCTGCATGCATGGTCATGGCTTTATTCCTGTATCAAGCGGGCGGCATCCGGGGCGGGGAAGATCCCCTTGGGGGTGATGATGCCGGTGATATAGCGTGCCGGAGTGATGTCAAAGGCGGGGTTTAATGCCTGGCTGCCGGGGTTTGCCAATTGGCAATCTCCAATCTGCTTCACCTCGCTTTGGGAGCGTATTTCAATGGGGATATCCTCCCCTTTGCTGCAGCCAAAATCAAAGGTGGATAAAGGTGCCGCCACATAGAAGGGAATGCCGTGCGCATGCGCCAACACAGCCTTTTCGTAGGTGCCTATCTTGTTGGCAATATCACCGTTGAGGCAGATGCGGTCGGCTCCCGTTATCACCAAGTCTATCTCCTTTTTATAAAAGTAATAGCCTGCGGCAGAATCAGCGATGATGACATGGGGGATGCCTTCCTGCTCCAATTCCCAGGCGGTGAGGCGTGCACCCTGCAAACGGGGACGCGTTTCATCCACATAGACGAATATCTCCCGCTGTTTCTGCCTTGCTGCACGCAGGGGAGCCAGGGCGGTGCCCCAATCCACCGTTGCCAAAGCTCCGGCATTGCAATGGGTGAGGATGCGACTGCCATCTTTGATGAGTGGCAGACCCATCTGTCCTATTTGGCGGCATTCCATTACGCTGCGCTCGGCAAATTCACTGGCGCTCAGGATTGCCAC
>JAAYQD010000180.1 GCA_012519465.1 Candidatus Cloacimonadota bacterium | reverse complement strand
TAGATTTTCAGTTCAGAACTGTCTTTCTTTCAATGACAGAGTATCGTTGGATATGTTTGCCTCCAGGGCAAGAGACCTCAGGGAGCAGCTGTGGCTATCCAATAGCCGCCATATCCCAAATATACTAAAGTCGGCTTTTATATTTGGGTCCAATGCCTCTGGTAAATCCAATCTTATCAAAGCGATCCATTATGCTAAAGCGATTGTGTTACAAGAGCCCAATCCCTTGTGGAATAGAACTACATACTTCAAACTCTGTCCCAATTGCCCAGATAAACCCAGTTTATTTGAGTTTGAGATGCTAATCAAGCGCAAAATATACAAATTTGGGTTTGAAATCAAGAACAACAATATCATGCGTGAATGGCTTTGGCATAATAACTCCACCGGTGAGCATAAAATATATCAAAGGACCTATGATCAGACGAAGAAAAACAGGATAGAATACGGAGAGAAATACAAGAAATATGAAAGTGATATGTTCTTTGATTATATCCTGAAAGGAACGCCTGAAAACAAGCTTTTCTTAACTGAATTGATTGATAGAAACGTAGATATCTTGAGTGATATATACAACTGGTTCAAAAAAATCGTGGTGATCTATCCCTACACAGAGTTACAATCATATAACATTCTTATCAATAATGAAGATCTGTTGGATGAATACAAGAAGATCTTAAATTTGTGTGATTTTGGAATTGACGATATAAGTATCGAGAAAATGGAAGCAGATGAGGTTTTGGATATGGTACCCAGAGAGCTACGTGACCAGCTAAAGCTGGACATGATAAAGAATATCACTGTGAAGGAAGAGGATAGATATTCTGTGCGCTTGCACGAGGGTGCTCGCGATGCATTCAAGATCAACATATCCCATCAAATGCCCCATAATGGTGAATTTGTAAGTTTTAAGATATCCGAAGAATCAGATGGAACAAATCGAATGTTTGATTTAATTCCAATTCTTACATTGGTACAGAACGATGCCATTGTGCTGGTTGACGAGCTCGATAGAAGTTTGCATCCCAATATCGTGGAGTTATTTATCAAAACCATGTTCAAGGCAAACAAAAAACACCAATCACAACTGATAGTTACCACCCACGACGCCACATTGATGGATGTGGAACTCTTGAGGAGGGATTCGATATGGTTTGTGAAAAAGAATTATAAAAAAGCATCAGAATTGTATTCGCTTTATGATTATGCAAAAGTGAGGAACGATAAAACTCTTCAGAAAGCCTATTTAGCAGGTTTATATGGAGCAGTGCCCATGATAAAAGATGAAGGATAAAGTAATCATGAAATATACCCGTAAAGCAAAAGACCTTAAACCACGCAAAATCTTTATCTTCACTGAAGGCAGCGTTACTGAACAGATATACTTTAAAAAGTTCATCGATTATTTTAAAATCTCGCAGGCAAGTGTACAAGTTATCGACAGGGCTTCCAGTAAATCAAGCCCCAAGGCAGTACTGGATTACGTTATTGAATTTGAGCAGCAAAGAAAACAGCTGGAACCCGTATTGTATAAAAGGTATGAATACTGGCTGGTAATAGATTATGACAAATGGGGAACCAATTTGATAACATCGATAAAGAAGGCAGAACGGCGTAATTATTATATTGCACTCTCGCGCCCTTGTTTTGAGATTTGGTTTCTTTTGCATTATCGCAATGCTCAGTCAATAATACAAGACCAAACAAACCTATGCTCCAAAAGAGAAATCAACAAGGCAATTCAAACACACAACCCATCTCGCTCTTATGAAAAAAACTACTTTGAAAAAACAGACTTTGCCACCCAGAATGCTGAGGATTTGGATATCGATCCAGATCAAAGAATTCTTCAAAGCATTGGTACCAGAGTTTATCGTTTGGTCAAGATCATATCAGAATATAAATAATCCTGTTACTCAAGTAGATTTGAGCATTCTTTCATGCTGGGATATTCCTCTTCATCTTTCACTTTCACATGAGTACTTTCCCCTCTTCTTCCTTATTAACCACCCTTGTCTCTCCTTTGTCTCGACAAGGGAGAGACAAGGGTGGTACAAGGGAGGCTAATGGGCAAGAAGTTTATTCCAGAGTAGTGAGGATATCATAAAGGGCAACGTTGATATAGTAATTTGATCTGCCGAGTTTCTCTTTTTTCAAGAGGCCGTCTTGGTAAAGCAAGTCAAGATACTTTGTGGCGGTTATTCTGCTCACCTTGATATCACTCATAACAAATTCTATCTTGGTATATGGGTGGAAAAATAGATTGTTTATGAGGTCTTGAGAATAGAATTTATGTTTGGAACGGATGCGGTGTTTATATTCCTGCATCGCCAATGCAATGGAACGGACTATGTGTAAAGTTTGAATTGATGTGTGTTCCACGGCATCCAGCATAAATAGAACCCATTGATCCCAGGCGCCTTCATCCCTCACTTTTTGTAAGAAAGTATAATATGCATCTTTGTTTTTGACGATATAGCGGCTCAGATAAAGGACGGGGATATCCAGAAGACCCTTGAGCACAAGATAGAGAACGTTAAGGATCCTGCCGGTGCGTCCATTGCCATCGTAAAAGGGGTGGATACTCTCGAATTGGTAGTGGATGAGCGCCATCTTGATGAGGGGGTCCAAGCTATTTTCTTTATCCACATTGATATATTTTTCCAAATGTGACATCAGCTGAATGATTTCTTGGTGGTTTTGGGGCGGTGTATAGATGATTTGGCCGGTTTGTTCGTTTTTGAGAACTGTACCCGGGAGTCTACGGAATTCGGATTCACCGGAAATCAGTTTTCAAGATAGCTCTATTTGCATGCATAAATATAAATTTTTAGATTTTCTATATATATCAGCAGTGATATGTATAAAAAAACGGGCTTTTTATATATATGGTATCTCATGTGCACAAAAAAACGAATAATTTGTGCACATACAAACTGATATGCGTGGATGATATCTTTACTTTTGATATAAGATTGGTAATCTGCAATCAGATTATCGCGCAGCTCAAAAACATTCATCAGGGATCCTCTTTTGTACATTCTTACTTACAATATACTTTGAAAAAGGCGTGCATTTCGTCAATCAATATCTTTGAATAGAGGATAAAGGAGCAGCAAGCAGACTGTTTGTTATGGATGGTTTGCAGATGCTTCAATAACGCAAACTGAGATTGATGCTGCTGCGCCACTCCAATGAATTGAGGCTTTCGCCAATGGGGTTTAGGGAAAACTCCAGCAGGGATTGTGGATTTAACTGCCATGCCAAACCCAGGAGCAGGGAATATTCCTGCCAGGTGCCCCAAAAATATTTGGGTTCCACAATATAATAGAGGGAATCGATATCATGCTTGATCTGGAACCCGGAGGAGTAGCGCTTGTTTTTGGAATTGATCAGATAATACTCGCCCATAGAATCGGCATAATCGTTTTGCTCATACCCAAAGCTAAGCTCCATCGATATTGCATTACCATAGCCTTGACGATAGGGCAGAAGCATCCACACGGGATTGCCACTGCGTGCAGCCAAAGGGAAGCTATCAAAAGTAAGACTGTATCGATAGCCCAGGTGCCGGTAAAAGCTGCGGTTTCTACCCTCATACATATAATCTGTATATTCCGCGCGCAGCTTGTAATATTGGTTAAAGCTGAGCCTATCCCCGATGAGAATACGGCAATCAGGCATCAGTGAAATGCTGTTGATATGCTTGTTGTTTGAGGAGAGGATGCCATCGATATATACATCATCTTTCAGGCTCCAATTAATCCAGGTGCTCAGCCTCATCCTTTGTTTCCAATAGTGCACCACGCCAAAGCTGAGGGAGCTGGTGCGCAGGTCGTTGTCCCATTTATGATCTTCCTCTGGATACAGGCTGCGCTGCAAATCGATGGAATACTGTACCAAAAGGGAGTCGTAAGGCAGATATTCCCAGCCCAAGCGTGCGGATAATCCCCTCAGAGAGGTGTGGCGGGTATTGCCCAGATAGCTGAAGTCTTTCAAGCTGTAATGATACATGGCACGGCTATTGAGGGAGAGGCGGGGGTGGAGCTGAACGTCCAAATCCAGATTGGTTTGGTTTATCAAATCGGTATTGTTGCGGGGGGCGTTTTCCTGCATGGAGAGATAGCGGCGCCAGAAAATGTCTGCAAAGGTGATCCTCACATAGTCTGAAGGATGGCGGTATTCCATAAAGCTATTGTAGCCAATGGAATTGCGCTTTTGCATATCGCTAAAGCGGTAATTGCCTTCAGGTCTGTCGCCATGGCGCATTTCCAACACATAGAGATCGTCTTCGTTGTAATCCCAGTTAAAGCTTTGCTGCCATTGAAATTGGTAAGTCTCATAATCCGTCCAGGCGCTAATATTGGTTCTTCTATATGCTTCCCAATCCAATTCTTTGCTTTCCACATGTGCTCTGATGCCAAACTGGGCATCCCCCCAGCCAGATGCAGCCCTCATGCTTCCCTGCATGCGGTAACCGTCACTTTTTAGAAGCCTGTCTGCAGTATAGCGGTCTTCCTCCCTTCTGATAATGGCGCTGCCACCCAAGTTGAGCGCAAGGCTATCCATGGGAGAAAACTCCAGATCATAGCCCAGGAAGGCGGTTTTATTGCGATAAGGGGAGAGCTCCTGTTCCAGCGAGCTGGAATCGTAAAAGTATTCATAACCTGTATTGATGAAGTGGGAAAACAGCCTGCCTCCCAGTTGCCAATCCATTTGCAGAGAAGCCTGCCTGCTCCTTTGGGCAAAGGTGAGCCGTTCATCAGTGCCGGTATTTACTTTGATACCAATCAGGGAACGCGGGCTGTAGAGGATTTGATAGTTGAGGGCGTTTTGGGTGCTGCGCACGTTTTGAGTGTCGGAAAAGAAGAATTCCAGCTCTTTATTCTGTGCCGCCAATAGCGAGGCAAACAGACTAAAGCAAATCAGAAAGAAGGACGAATTCAGCTTCACTTAGCGTCTCTGCCCGGCGTTGCAAGTCTATACCGGAGCTATCTTGCAATCTTAGGAGTGTGGTTTTATCATAGTGGGGGAGGAGATTGTTGCGCATGGTCTTTCTTCTGCTGGAAAAGCCGATGCGGATAAGCCTGTGGAAGGTGGTCAGGTTCTGGATCTGGGCTGGGATTGCCCGGGGTATGATCCTCACTACGCTGGAATCCACCTGGGGCACGGGGTCAAAATACTCTTTGGATACATCCATCACCACTTCGATATCAAAATTGAGCTGCATCCTGAGACTGAGTGCACCATAAGCCTTGCTGCCTGGGGAGGCAGTGAGCCGGTGTGCCACTTCGCGCTGCAGCATCAGCACAGATAGCTTGAAGCTCTGGTGATGCCGCTGTAAGAGTTCCAAGAGGGGAGAGCTGATTTGATAGGGGAGGTTGGATACCAGTTTTAGCTCTTTGCCAGCAATCAAAGCAGACCAATCCTGCTGTAAAATATCACCATGTATAAGCTCTAATGAATCCCCAAAACGCTTTTCCAGAAGGGGGATTAGCATGCCATCAATCTCAAAAGCGAGCAGGCGGGGTTGATACTTTAGCAGCTCTTGGGTGAGGATGCCCATTCCGGGGCCTATTTCCCACACGGTCTC
>JAAYQD010000179.1 GCA_012519465.1 Candidatus Cloacimonadota bacterium | reverse complement strand
TGCCGCCGTGTGCCCCACCGGAGCCATCGTGGTGAAACCTCACATCGAACAGGTGTGGGAAGCCATCCACGATCCTCAAAAGACTGTGGTAGCCCAGATTGCCCCCGCCGTGCGCGTGGCACTTGGCGAGATGTTCAACCTTCCTCCCAGCGAATTGAATATGGGCAGGCTGGTGGCAGCCCTGCGCGTAATCGGCTTTGATCAGGTGTATGACACCGCCTTCTCCGCAGACCTCACCGTGGTGGAAGAAGCCACTGAATTTATCAACCGCAAATCCAATGGCGGCAAGCTGCCCATCTTTACCTCCTGCTGTCCTGCCTGGGTAAAATATGCCGAGCATAACTATCCCTCGCTCTTGGATAACCTCTCCAGCTGCCAATCCCCGCAACAGATGTTTGGCTCCATCGCCAAGGAAGTGTTGCCCGAAAAGCTGAACGTAAAGAAAGAAGACCTCGTGGTGGTCTCCATCATGCCCTGCACAGCCAAAAAGTATGAGTGCAAACGCCCGGAATTTATCCATGACGGTATTGCCGATGTGGATTGGGCGATAACCACCCAGGAAATCGGACGCATGATCAAGGAAGCTGGCATCGATTTTGAATCCCTGGAACCAGAATCAATGGACCTGCCTCTGGGCTTTGCCACCGGCGCCGGAGTGATCTTTGGCAATAGCGGTGGCGTATCCGAAGCCGTCTTACGTTATGCAGCCGATAAGTTCAACATCCCCGTTCCCGAGAGCATAGTGCTCCAGGAAGTGCGCGGTGCCTCCGGTATGCGTGAAGCCATATTGGCAGATGGCAACCTGAAGATGGCAGTGGTGCATGGACTGAGAAACGCTCAGGAATTGTGTGACAAGATCATCTCCGGTGAAGCAGAATATGACATCGTGGAAGTGATGGCTTGCCCCGGTGGATGCACAGGCGGAGCCGGTCAGCCCATCGTTCACAGCAGAAAGCAGCGTCAGAAACGCACCGAACAGCTGTATCATGCAGACAAGGTGATGACGCTCCACCGCGCCCAGGATAACCCCTTTATCCAAGACCTCTACAAGACCCTTTTGAAAGAGCCCAATAGCGAAGTATCCCATGAGCTGTTACACACCGCTTACAAACACCGCAAACGCATCGATGATGACGAGCTGAGCCTCAGCGTGGGCGATGCCGCAGACCGCTGCAAGATTCGCGTGTGTGTGGGCACCTCCTGCTACCTCAGAGGCTCTCAGGATATCCTGGCAAAGACCCTGCAAATGGTGGAAGAAAACGCCTGGGGCAATTACTTTGATATTGCCGCCACCTTCTGCAGTGAAAAGTGTGACAAAGGCCCCAACGTCTCCGTGGGTGACAATGTGATCCACAAGGCGCAATTGGATCAAATCAAAGACTTGATCACAGAAGAAGCAGAAAGAAGAATGCAATGAAAAAGATCCTGATTTGCATGGGAAGCTCTTGTTTCGCACGGGATAATCGTGAAAACCTGCAAATAATCGAAGAGTTCCTGCGAAATCAAGGACTTAGCGATAGCGTTCGCATAGAAGGGTCCTTGTGCATGGGAAACTGTGCACAAGGCCCCAATATCACCATCAACGGCAACGAATATCATGAAGTTAGCAGCGATATCCTGCCGGAGATACTAAAGAAAGAACTGATAGAAATATGAATAAACCGATTTACACCGAAAAGACCGAATGTCAGGATTGCTACAAATGTGTGCGAGAATGCCCCGTAAAAGCCATTATGGTGATTGATGGCAGTGCCCAAGTGATGCCGGAAGCCTGCATCCTGTGTGGAACCTGTACCCAAGTATGCCCTGTGGGCGCCAAAAAGATACGGGATGACCTGGGCGATGCCATGGCACTGCTCACAGAAAAAGACCAGGTATATGTGTCTTTGGCACCCACCTTCAGAACCGAATTTGCCGGTTTGGATAGCGGAAAGCTGATTGCGGCCATCAAAAGCCTCGGTTTTGCCGGTGTATCGGAAACCGCATTGGGCGCACAGGAAGTTTCGGCTGCCTGTGCGCAGATGCTTTCTGAAGGCGATAATCCGCTTCTCATCTCCTCCGCCTGCCCCAGCATCGTGCACCTCATAGAGCAATACTATCCCAATCTGGTTCCCCACATCACCCCGGTGGATTCCCCCATGCAGGCTCATGCCAAGATGTTGAGAGCAGCCATCTCGGAAGATATCGGCATCGTCTTCATCGGACCCTGTGTGGCAAAGAAGAACGAATTTGAAGATAGCTTTGATATTGCCCTCACCTTCACCGATCTGAGGCGCTGGTTCAATCTCAGCAACATAGATTGGGCTGGATTATCCAGTGAAGAAGAGTTTATCTTGGGTGCTGCCGAGGAAGGCGGACTTTACCCGATAGACGGGGGCATGATAGATGGCATCAAGTTTTATAACCCTCCGGAAAACACCCTCTTTATGGCTTTTTCCGGCGTGAAAGACGTGGTGGAAGCTCTGGACGAGATAGATACGGGCAATTTTGATCATCCCGTATTTATCGAGACCCTCGCCTGCCCCGGTGGCCGTGTGAATGGCCCCGGCGTCAGCAATCGCGGTTCCACAGCGCAAAAGCGTTATAAGATCCAAACCCTCACCCCGCCTGCACCAAAGGAAAGGGATGAAAAGACTTTGGACTTTAGCAAACAATTCCATTCCCGCCAGATCAAACAGACTACTCACAGCAAGGCGGAAATAGCCGCCGCCCTGCTCAAGATTGGCAAAAAGAGAGGCGAAGACGAGCTGAATTGTGGCGGTTGTGGCTATGATAAATGCCAGGAATTTGCCGCCGCCCTCATCGAGGAAAAGGCAGAGCCCGCCATGTGTGTATCCTGGCTGCGCAAGCTGGCTCAAAACAAAGCATCCGCCCTCATCAAGGCGATGCCCTCCGGAGTGGTAATCGTGGATGAAAACCTGCGCATCATCGAATCCAACCATCGCTTTGCAGAGCTTGCCGGAGCTGATGCCTGCATCGTTTCGGAAGCCAATCCGGATCTGGAAGGTGCATATTTGGATCGCATCATAGATTTTCACGATCTCTTTTCCAAAGCCCTGGAAGAAGGAACAGAGGTGCAGATACAGGATATCCGCCAGCGCGGCAAGATCATCCGCCTCACCCTTTTCTCCATCCAAAAGAATCACATCTTGGGCGGTATCCTCCAGGATATCACAGAGCCGGTGATCCAACAGGAACAGATTATCGAAAAGGCAAACGAGGTGATGCGCAAAAACCTCTCCACCGTGCAACAGATTGCCTTCCTCTTGGGCGAAAACGCCGCCGATAGCGAGGTATTGCTCTCCTCAATCGTAAAGAGCTTTGGCAAAAAGGATTAGCCCTCATGCAATACTTTTTGGAAGCCGATTACTATCAACACTGCAAATACGGTTACCAATCCTGTGGAGATAGCTATTACAGCGTCAAAAACGAGGATGGCATCATTTGCATCTTGGCAGACGGCTTGGGCAGCGGCATCAAAGCCAGCGTATTGGCAACCCTCACCACCACGATGGCAGCAGGATTTATCACTGCCAAAATGGATATCAAGCGGGTGGCGGAAATCATCTTGGAGACCCTGCCCGTATGTTCCTACCGCCATATAGGATACAGCACATTCACCATCATCGATGCCCGTCACGACGGCTTTGTGCGCATCATCGAACACGACAATCCCCCTTACGTGCTCATCCGCAACCAGCAGGTGGTGGAGGTGGAGAAACAGGAAATCCCCATCAAAACCTTCCGCAAAAGCCACCTCTACTATTCAGAGATTCAATTGCAGCCCGAAGACCGCCTTATTTACTATTCTGATGGCATCACCCAGGCGGGCATTGGCGTGCCCCACCTGCCCTTGGGCTGGCAAGAAAAGGGCGTGGAAGAGTTTATCCTGAGCCTCTTGCGCCAAAACAACTATATGTCTGCCCGTGAACTCTCCAAAAGAGTGGTGCGCAAAGCACGGGAATATGATAACAACCTCCCCGCCGATGATAGCACCTGCGCAGCGCTATATCTCAGAAACCCTCGCCGCACCCTCCTGCTCACAGGTCCTCCATACAAAAAGGAGCATGACTCTGTATTTGCAGATATCGCCTCTCAATTCACCGGCCGCAAGATAATATGTGGGGGCACCACTGCCGCCATCATCTCCCGCGAAATGGGCATACCCATCAAGGTGAACCTCAAAGAAGTGCGCAATAGCGGAGACATCCCTCCCACAGCCAATATGGAAGGCTTTGATCTGGTGAGCGAAGGCACCATCACCCTCTCCCGCACCCTGCGTGCACTGGAAGAGAACGCCTCCATAGACGATATGCCGGATAACGCCGTGAAACGCCTCATGCGCCTGCTGATGGATAGCGATATCATAGAATTTGTGGTGGGAACCAAAATCAACGAAGCCCACCAAGACCCAGCCCTGCCCAAAGACCTGGAGATACGCCGCAACCTCATGAAACAATTTAGCAAGGTATTGGAAAAACAATACCTGAAAACCACCAAGATGCTCTTTATCTAACCATCATAAAACTGTAAATGCGGTAGTCTTCATCCCCTCAAATCCAAAAAGCACCGGCGACATTCACTTGTACCGGTGCTTTCCTTTTTTATAAGATAATCTTACTTACACATTATCATCTTCAGGGTTGAAGTGCCCTGTTGGGAAGAGGCACGGCAGAAATACAAGCCGCTGGCAGCCTGCCTGCCTCCATCGTCACAGCCATCCCACACGATCTTGTGTGTTCCGGCAGGGAAGGCATCGTTTTGCACCAGCTTGCGCACCAGCTGCCCCTTGATGTTATAGATTTCCAGGCTCACGCTTTGGGCAGTTCCCAAATCCATACTGATGGTGGTGGAGGGGTTGAAGGGATTGGGGTAATTGCCGGTTAAAGAGAGGGCGGCATGTGGTTGCAACACAGGAGCATCACTGGAGGTGGGCTGATGATTGTAAAGCATTGCCCACACGCTGGTATGATCAGATTCTCCGGGGAAATAGCCACCGCTATCCTGGTCATAATTCCATGCCACAAATGCGGTATTCTGCCATGTGGCCACCCGCGCGTTGGCTTGGCTGTATTGATTGTCCAAAAGCAGTTGTGGTCCTGCATCATCCGCCACTCCAGATGGAGATATGCTGTGGTAAAACAAGCTATGATCCACGCCATTGTTTAAGCTATCCATATACAAATACAACACCGCACCATCTGCAAAGACTGCCAACTGCTCAGTATAGTTGGGAATTCTATTATACAACACGGTGCAGCCCATATCTCCCCACAGCCTGTTGCCATCATAATCCATCTTTTGCACAGTGTAATCACAGTAAAGACGCAGATTATCATAATCCTTTACCACACAATACATCCCATCATCGGCAAACTTCACGTGGGATACGCGTTGATTTTGAAAAGGCTGCAGAGGGCGGATGGCTTTGCCATGGTTGCCCCAAGGGCGTGTTTGATCGCTATTGATGCGTTGCACCAATCCCCGTTCTATACTGGAGGTAATCTGAAGATCACCAAATACCAGCAAATCCTCACCATCCAAACCCAAGTCACGCACAAACACCAAATCACTGCCCTGTCCCAAAAAGACGCCGATTCCGCTGGCAAGCCACCCTTCTGCCGGATTGCCGTTTTCATCCACCAATAGCACATTGGTGCGGATCCAATCGTGAGTTTGATGAGTATGAGTCCACAAAAAGTATCTCCCCTTTACATAGCAATGGCCGGGGAAGGTGCCGGCAGTTACGTTTGCAATATGCCGCCCCTCAGATCCCCACATCATTTCTCCATCCACGATGCGCTGCCCCCATATATTATGCACCGTTCCGTCATGTTGCTTCCAAATCAGATAAATGCCGGATTCATGCACTTCCATATCCCTAATGGAGTGTCCACCCGTCATGATGGGCAATCCAAAACCGGGATAGCGGCGATAGCCACTGGTATCCACCACTTGCAGATAGTGAACGGTGGTGCCCTCCTCTCCGCGTACGGAGTATAACAAGGCAATGTTTGTGTCATCCATCTGCGTCGCCTTGATCAGATAATCATCATACACAATGCTGGGCACCAGGGCAAATCCATTGGAGGGCAAGATGTTATTGCCTGCCGCATCCGAGATCTGATAATAGGTTTGTGCTTTGCCATAGCGGCTGTCTTTCCAGAAAGTAAAGAATTTATCACCAACAGACAGCACCAAGGTGCCGCTGGTGGAGCCTGCCAAGGTTTGGGATATAGTCTCATTTGTAGGGTATACAAATGCATTGCCATGGTGGTTATAAACTTGGCGTTTCAAGTATTTATATCCCAAGGATGTGGAATTCCACACAAAAAAGGCGTGTTCCGGATAGGCAAAGATGCCATGGACGCCAAGATTGGAACACAACTGCTTGCCATCCTCTCCCCACAGCCTGTTGCCATCTCCATCCACTACCTGGGCTATGATCTGTTGCGGTACGTCAACCAGCCCACCGCTATTCCAGCATATCCATGCCATATCGTTTGCACTCACGGCAAGGCTCAGCTCTTTTCCTTCATGGCCAATATTTGATAGCTGCACACCCTCCGGGCTCCATATCACATCCAAGTCTGCCCCAAAGCGTTGGATGTGCCTGGTTATATTCTCACCTGTGCCCTGCTTGGTTGCAATCGCCACCCCACCATCGGCATATTCCGCAAATCTAATGGCTTCCATATAACCCACGCTGGGCAGTGGATAGCTTACAAGGGATGGCAGGAGGCTATTGCCGGAAGTGTCGAATTTGCCCAAGACCAAAGAGTTGGCGCTGGTATCGTTATAGTGGCAGAGGATAAAATTGCCATCCGAGGTGGGAAATGAGGTGACGTTACTCCGCGGGAACTGCCCTGCACCCAGCAGGGGATTATTGCCCACCACCTCTCCGGATGCCGAAATACGCAAGAAATAGCTGGGTATATTATCAACCGAGGTATGATGGGTATATTGTACCACAAATCCACCTGCACCATCCTTAAAGGAGTTTTTCAGAGAGATGATATTGCCACTGGCGAGCGAGATGCCATCCATATCCCAAAGCTTGTTGCCCCACATATCCAATTGTTGAGCAAAGAGTACATTGCGATACCAGTTATAATGGATCACAAACGCTCCCCCGGTCTGGTTTGCCACCAATTGCAATTCATCGATGTATTCACTATCTGTATTTACATGCACGCCCTCTTCACCCCACAGCGTGAGGCCGTTGCTGGTAAGCTTTTGCGCCATTAGCCGCGCTTGATT
>JAAYQD010000009.1 GCA_012519465.1 Candidatus Cloacimonadota bacterium | reverse complement strand
TAAATAGGGAACATCTTGCCTTCACCACCCCCTCCCAAACCCAGTCTCTGGCAAATTATCAGCAGGAATCGCTCAGCTTCCCAGACCCCGTATCATGGGCGGATGAACAGCGCGACCTCTCTGCCTGGGTGGGAAACGATATGCAAACCAACGCCATCGAAACCTATTGGGAGCTTTTACACAAGATCAAAGCCAAGGGAGATCCTGAGCTCTTGAGGATAGCCCGCCTGCTTAGCACCTCAGACCATTTCTATTATATGTGCACCAAATACTTTCAGGATGGAGACGTACACAAATACTTCTCCCCTTACGACTCCCCAGACCAGGCATACATATACTTTATCAATGCATTGGCAGACTTGGAAGAACGGCTGCATTAGGGTAACAATATGAAAGGAAAAGTAATATTACTGGAAGACGACCTCGTATTGGCAACCCAGATTGGCAGGGTGTTGGAGCGCTATGATTATCAGATGCTACACGCTACCAATAGTGATGACTTCTTTGAGGAGCTGCGCAATTTCTCTCCAGATGTGGTGTTGTTGGATGTATTTTTGGTGGGCAGCCGCCTCAACGGCCTGCAGGTATTGCGCTATCTGAAAGAAAACCTGGACCTAAACTACAAGATAATCGTTATCTCCGGCGAGGTGGATTCCTCTCAGATAGAGGAAATACGCCAGTTAGGCGCCTATCACTTCATCGAAAAAGGCGTCAATTTCAGTGCTCATCAACTACTGTTGCACATCGATAACGCCGTAGCCCTCAAGCGCCAGGAAGAAGAACACATCGGCCTGCAGATAGATTATATCAACCTCAAAAAGCAATTCATGCGCCGCTTTCCCTTCATTGGTGAAAGCGATGCCATCCGCAACATGAGGGAGCAATTGATTCGCCTCGCTTCCATGGATGAAGACGTGCTCTTGATAGGCGAAACAGGAACTGGCAAAGAGGTGGCAGCATATTATTATTACATCAATTCCCAACGCTTTGGAAATGCCTTTCACACTGTCTATTGCAGCACTCTCACGGATAACTCTTTGGAGTACGAGCTCTTTGGCGCCGTGCAAAGCAAGGGCAATCCCCAGCCTGGAGGCAATACCGGATTCTTTGAGGAGTGTTCAGATGGAGTGCTATTTTTGGATGAAATCACCAATCTCAGCCCCTCCTCCCAAGCAAAGCTCTTGCGTGCCATAGAAACCAAAGAGATACAGGTGGTGAATGGCGCCCTGAAGAAGGTGAATACCCGCCTCATCTTCACCACCAATGCCAGCTTGGAAGAGCTGTCCCAATCCCAGCGCTTTCGCCCGGATTTTTATTATCGCATTGAAGGCTCCGTGGTGGAAATCCCGCCCTTGCGCGAACGGGGGGATGACATCCTACTATTGATGAACTATTTCTTTACCAACTACGCTTCCCGCTTTAACATCAATCAAAGCCTGAACCTGGAAGAGCTGAGTGAGGCACTGCATAGCTATGACTGGCCTGGCAACGTGCGTGAATTGCAAAACTTTTGCAAGACCATCATCATCAACGAACCAGAAATCACCAATGCCGCCATCATCAAACACCTGCAAAATAAAAAGACCCTACAACGCAACGTGGGCGGCAGCAATTTGGAACGCTTTTTTGCCATCACCAATATCAAACAGAGCACAGCCGCCTTTGAACGCGAATATCTGCTGCACTTTTTGGAGCAATACAACTGGCAGGTGAGCAAAACAGCATCCGAAATCGGCATCGAGCGCACCACTTTATACAAAAAGATGAAACAGCTTGGCATCAACCTTGAAGAAGGAATTTGAGTGATGGGCAAGAATCTGGGCTTCAAAGTCTTCTCCGTTCTCTTGGCATTAATACTCTGGCTGCAGGTGATGCTGAGCGCAGAACACAAGACCATCATGCGCTTTAAGGTGGTAATGAAGGATTTGCCCTCCAAGGTGGTGGTGAGGGATGCTCCCAAGGATATCCCATTTTATATCCAGGGCAAGGGGCAAGACCTCCTGGCTGCGCTTATCAGGGGGGTGAGGGTGGAATTTGACGCCTCTGGAATAGAGGTGGATCAGACCTATCTGCCGATGGAAAATTATGAGATCATCGGCCTGCCTCCCAATGCTGAATTTAAGATTTTGGAGCCCGTAACCGATGCCCATCTCACCCTGAAGGCGGATTCTTACAACCAAAAATCTGTGGAAGTAATTGCCGCTTTTGAGAACGACCAAGCCCGTGCCGAGTTTTATGCCCGCGGCTATATTATGAAACCGGAAAGAATCACCATCAACGGCGCCCGCAATTTCATTGCCAATGTCTCTCATCTCAAGACGGAGCCCATCAAGGCAAATATGCTGAAACAGGAAAGCTTTGAGGTGAAAATAAGCTTCCCAAACAAGCAGATCAATTCCGGCACCACCATGGTGGGCTTTACCAGCAAACCCATCCGCAGCGAAACGCGCATCTTTACCGCCCTACCCGTAGTATCCCCCCTTCCTGATATCAGCCCGCGCACCGTTACCCTGAAGGTTACCGGCGATCCAGAGCTCATCAAAACCCTTTCCCCATCATCTTTCACCATCTCCACCCAGGGTGATCCTGACGAGAATGGCTGGATAAATCTGGAAGCAAAGTGCCCCCCAGGCATCACCGATTATGAATTGACGCCCAAGAGGGTGTTGCACAATTGAAAGAACCCTCCCTGATACTGGCATTTGAATCCTCTTGCGACGATACCTCCGTGGCAATTGTGGACACACACTATCGAGTGTTGGTCAATCTCAGTTCCGCCCAACCCCAGCACGCCACCTATGGGGGAGTGTTGCCAGAGCTGGCATCCCGCCTGCATATCAATAACATCCTGCCCCTCACCCATAACGCATTACAACAGAGCGGGATCAGCCCGAGTGAGATTGACGCCGTGGCTGTTGCCATCAACCCCGGTTTGATTGGTTCCCTGGTGGTGGGGCTGGCATTTGCCAAAAGCTGG
>JAAYQD010000178.1 GCA_012519465.1 Candidatus Cloacimonadota bacterium | reverse complement strand
TAGCCAACTCTTCCGCAATGAAGAGGGGCTGCGCTTTGCTGATGTGACAGATAGTGTGGGGCTGACAGACCATTATGCCAGTGGTGGTGTGTGGGCAGACTTTAATCAGGATGGTTATTTGGATTTTGCCAGCACCTCCTACGACGGGGATGGCAGGGGTGATTCCCTGATGAAGAACCACCAAAATCAACGTTTTATGAGGGTAAATGAAAGAGCAGGTGATATTGCTGATGATATCCCTTCGCTGTCTGCAGCCTGGATTGATATCGATGGCAAGGGCTTTCCCTCTTTGTATGTGGAGAAACATACAGAGCAGGGGGGCTATTATAATAGGTTTTGGCACAATAGCGCCGGTTACTTTGCAGAAGGCGATCCTGAGCTGAGCGCGAAGGCTGCTGAGATCATCATCCAGCAGCACTTTGCAAATCCCAATAATTGGGATGAACTTAAAGAGTCTCGCATGTATTCAGCCCCTTTGTGGGCAGATTTTGACAATGATGGTCTCATGGACTTGTTTGTCACTTCGCCGTATGAGAACGAACGCCGCCATCTGTTTCGTAACAATGGAGATGGCAGCTTCACCGATGTATCTTTTTTGAGCGGTGTGTGGAAGTATGGCAGCTGGGGGTATTCCTGTGGAGACCTCAACCGGGATGGACTGTTGGACTTGGTGGTGGGCGGTAGAATCGGCACCAAGATACTATACAACGTCACCAATACACCTAATAAATCTCTATTTATAAAGCCTGTATGGCAGGATGGGGAGATCATGCTTTTAGACGATCCAGCCCTATATCCTCAGCACCCCAATAGTCCTGCTTTTGGTACCAGGGTGGCGGTTACCCTCACCATGCCAGATGGCAGCCAAAATACCCTTGTTCGCGAGCTTAATTCCACCTTTGGCAACTTCTCCCAAAACGCCCTGGAGCTGCATTTCGGTTTGGGACAGGCAACCTCCTGGAATGTAGAAAGAGTAAACAATGAAGAAGATTAGAACCAATATCATCAACCCCGTATCGCCGGATAGGGTGCACTATCTGCCCAACCACATATTGAGCTGGGAGGATGGCGTGATCCACGAGATCAGACCCTATCAGCCAGCCTTGGACGGGGATGCCATAGATGCCAGTGACAGCATTATGCTGCCCGGTTTCATCGACCTGCACGTGCATCTCTCACAATATCATGCTCGCGGCTTGTATGAAGAGGCGCTATTGCCCTGGCTGCAAAGGCATATCTTCCCTGCGGAGGCATTGTCTGCAGATGCAGATTATGCCACAAAGATAGCACAAGAATTCTTCAAAGCCCTCTTTGCCTCTGGCACCAGTACAGCTGTGATCTATACGGCACCATTTGTGCAGAGCTGTGAGGCAGCCTTTGAGGAAGCCATCCGCGTGGGCGCCAGGGGGTTGATAGGCATGACCCTGATGGATAGCAATTCCCCGCCCCAACTGCAGCAATCCACGGAGGCTGCTTTATCGGGCAGCGTGAGCCTTTATGAGAAATACCACACAGCCAACCCACTCTTGGATTATATCTTTTCCCCTCGCTTTGCCATCTCCTGCAGTGAAGAGCTGATGCTGCAGATAGGCAGATTTGCCCAGGAGCATGATGCATACATCCAAAGCCATCTCTCTGAGAATAAGGACGAGATAGCC
>JAAYQD010000177.1 GCA_012519465.1 Candidatus Cloacimonadota bacterium | reverse complement strand
GTGATGGGAGTAATTATGCCTAAATCAAAGACTATATCAGTCCCCGGGAAAAACTACTATGCTTGGCGAATTAAAGAACACACTAAAACAAAGCATGACATACTACAAAGCTATCTTGTCAAATGGTTTATCATTCTAAGTAAATACCACCCTGTCAACTATTTTGATTGCTTTGGTGGATGTGGAGCCTACACATCAGATGGGATAGCTTTTGAACCTGGGTCTCCAATATTAGCTGCTCAAGCTTGGTTAAATAAAGGGAATAAAACCAATAACTTAAGAATAATCTGTATTGAGAAGAAACTAGGAAATCTCGAAAACCTTAAGAAAGTCTTTGAAGACTATGTCCCTAACCTAAAAGAACCATATTTTATCCAAAACGACTTTGACCACTCAGTTAACACTTTATTAGATGACATTGATAAAACAGACAAGGTTTTAGCTCCATCGTTCTTTTTTATAGATCCATTTGGCTTTTCTTTAAAACATAATACGATCAAGAGAATAATGAGTGTTGAAAAGTCAGAAGTATTTCTTAACTTCATGTATGATTCAGTTCAACGCCATCTAACAAACCCTAAAGCTGAGAACTGTATGGATGAATTATTTGGATGTGAGAAATGGAGAGATATTAGCGACAACCCATCTCGAAATAAAGAAGAAGCTATAATTGGATTGTACCGCAACCAACTTAAAAAGGTAGCAAAATTTGTCATACCGTTTAGGGTGTGCTATCCTGATCGGAATCGAACAATTTATTATCTTATTCATCTTACAAACAATTGCAATGGTGCATCGATTATGAAGAGTTGTGTTGCCGAGGTCAACAATGGAATACTCTCATATTTGGGCAAGCAAAAGGATCAACATACTTTATTTGAGTCATCAAGTTATAAAGAAAAAGACCTCAGAACAAAACTAATCGAACTATTGTCTCCAAAAGCTATGACGTATAACGAAATTGTGGTGCAACTTATTGATTCTACCCCTTATCTTGAGAAGGACATCAAGAGAGTGCTTAAGTTTCTCAGAAATGAAGGTTTGGTGAGTAAGACCGCTGTTTCAAGTAAACAAAAAAATGCAATTCTTGGAGATGATATACTCACAGTAATGGTTTAAAATGAGTAAAATCAAAAGAAACACACTATTATATAAAACTGGCGTTGAATACGGTGACTACACAATAAACCATGTGTTGGGTTGTTCTCATGGTTGCACTTATCCATGCTATGCATTCATGATGGCTCGCAGATTTGGGCGAGTAAAAGACTATCAGGATTGGCTGAAGCCCAGGCTGGTGGAGAATTCAATAGAGCTTCTAAGAAAGGAGATTCCCAGGAAACAGAAAAGTATTAAATCCGTGCATCTTTGTTTTACCACCGATCCATTCATGTATGGACATCCTGAAGTTATAGAAATGAGCCTTGAGATCATAAGATTGCTGGATCATTATGGTATAAAATGTACTGCGCTTACCAAGGGTGTTCTGCCTCTTGAGCTTGCCAAGTTTGATAAGATGCATGAATGGGGTATTTCTTTGGTCTCTTTCGACGAAGGCTTTAGAAAACAGTATGAGCCATTTTCAGCAGATTATCCCGCGCGATTGGCAAGCATCAAGAAATTGAACGATTTAGGTTGTAAAACATGGGTAAGTATGGAGCCATATCCTACCCCAAATATTGTTCAGCAAGACTTAAAAGAGCTTCTGAGCAAGGTATCCTTTACAAATAAGATTATCTTTGGGAGATTGCATTATAACAAGCTAGTATCTGCCTTCCCCGGTTATCAGGGCTTCTATAATGACGCTGTGAAGACGGTTATTGATTTCTGTAATGATTTTGATATCGCCTACCACATCAAAGCAAGAACATTTAGAGAAAATGAATAACGTCGACGATGTGATTAAAAAGATCAGAATTCATAATCCAAAGAGGGATATATCGAGTATAAAAGATTTTAAAGAGATGCAAGATTTCCTGAAGTATGTAGATTTACCCGACAATTTCGCCGTTATGCTCAGATACCTCTGGCCGGTTATAAAAGATAACATTCCTGCAGTAATGCGTTTATCTCATCCAAGCATCAGCAAGGAAGTTTATAATGAGCTTAGGGTGGGGTATTCACTGTATGAACACTGCCAAAAAAACTCTTTGGAGCTTGAATACTCTCCCAAAATACAAAAGAAAACACCGGATTGGTTTCTATATGATGGAAAGCAGAAGCTAATAATAGAAGTGGTGACAAATAACAAGAGTGAATCCCACAGTGCATTAGAAACATGCGAGGAATTGATATTCGTCCTCACGGAAAGGGAATTGAAAAGCAACGGTCAGGAGATAGCGATTGATTATACCACATCCAGATTTAACATTCCCATTTTTTCGGATAACCCAAACGAGGAAGTATTAAATCGCAGATACACAGCATTCTGCAAAGACGTATCGCACAGGATTTTTACAAAACTGATGAATGGATTGGGTAGAGACGGCTATGAGACAGACGAAAGCGGTATTGAGTTTAAAATAGGATCGGGCATCAAATTCCGAATGACAACCACAGGTTATGAAACTTGTAGAGTAATTAACAGCATACTCGATAAAGGTAATAGGTATAGAGAGTTATCTAAACAAATGCCATTGATAGTGGCAGTGGCAAATAATCACCAGAACAGAGCAAAAGCATACTCACCAAGTGAAATTGCACAGCTTCTTTACTATCCTGACACAGTGCGTGAACCTCAGTTCGGCAGAATAACAGATAAAAAGAAGCATATAAAGAACATACAAGCTCGCAATGAAGATTTGATTGTTTTGGAAGGTATTCTTTTCTATGGAATCGATGACAGCAGTATCAATTCCACTTTGTATGAGTATTATCCCAATCCCCACAAGAATACGGAGTGGGAAATTCCAGATGGATTCAAAGCATATTTGGACAGTGGTAGTAATAAAAGCAAGTAATGAACTGAAGTATCTTCCTCCTGAATAAAAACAAGAGTTACTTGAGGTGTTAAGTGCCCATTTTAAGACATATATTAGAGCAAGATCGCTCATACCATACATTGTGCCATGTTCTTAAGATTGAGGTCAATAGCTGAATACAGTCACTCCTAATGAGTATAGTTGGCGTGCCACAATATATGCTCTCCATCAAATGTTATAACCTTTTTGTATCGGCATGCTGGGCAATATGATAACAGAGGGTGATGAATGTAATTATCGCTTTCTACCCCGCGTATCTCTATGTATTATAGAGGGAGGTCTTTTGTGAGAGAATTAAAGCGTGGGCTATTGATAGCAATCGGGTAACGCCAAGCGTACATTTATATTGACAGCAAGCGGCTGGATCAGAAATTGGCATTACACGATATTAGATGTGGAATAGGATATTATGAATAGATATATCATACTTGCAGTATTGCTTTTACTGGTGTTAAGTGCACCTGCAGACGAGCTGTCTGACAAACAAAAGCAATTGCAAAAGGTGCAAAGCCAATTGCAAACTGCCCAAAAGAAAGCCAAAGAGGCGGAGAGCAAAAAGCAAAAAGCTGATACAGAGATCAAGCGTACAGCATCTTTGAAAAGGCGTGTGGATGATAATCTGGGTAAACTGAGGAAGGATGAAAGCGTCAAAAAGCAATCATTCCACAGGGTGAGCACCCAGCTATCAGAAGCAAATCAAAAGTTGCACAGTCTGGAGGATCTGCAAAACCACAGCCTGGAAATGCTCTTGCGGGCAGACAGATCTTTTACGCCCACCCAGCTTCAACACAGGGATCAGCGGTTTTTGGCGATGGTAGCCCAGCACAACACAATTCGTCTGGTAAGCATGCAGGGATACCGCAGTGCCTTGGTGCAAGAGCGCAGCCTGAGGGAATCCGATTTGAGCCAAGTGGCAAGCCAGGTGCGCAGCCAGGACGCGGAAGCGCAGAAGATGAATAGAACCATATCCAGCCTGCAAAGCGAGAGTTCCAAGCTGGCAAGAGAGCAAAAGCAATTGCAATCCCAGATTGCCAAGCTGAAGAAAGATGCAAGCCAATTGGAATCCCTCATCAGCCGCCTTACAACCAGCACACCCTCCACCCCCAGCACATATAAATTTACCGCTAACAAGATATCATGGCCGGTACGAGGAAAGATTTTGAGAAGTTATGGTCAGCAGACACGTGCCTATGGAACCTCCGTGACCAGCAACGGCATCGATATCGCTGTGGCAGAAGGAACTGCCGTGGCGGCAGCAGATGATGGGGAAGTGGTGTTTGCCGATAGATTCGGTGGCCAGGGCAACCTGGTGATTATCGATCATAAAAACGGATTCTTTACCGTGTATGCTTATAATAGCAGTATCCTGGTCTCGGTGGGGGCAAAGGTGAAAAGAGGGCAAACCATTGCCCGCAGCGGCTCCACTGGTTCTGCCACGGAACCCTCCCTGCATTTTGAATTGCGCAAAGATGGCAAATCCATCAACCCCGTTCCATATCTGGAATAGTATCTTGAGGAGAAATTAATGAAGATTCTGATTGACCCTTCCCCCCGCAAGCTATCCAAGTTTTTGGATACGGAAGATTTGCAAGGGAAGACCTTTTTACATCATACAGGGTCTATGTTTGGCATTGGCTGCAGAGTGTCTGATACACAGGCTATCCAACGCATCATCAAGCTGAAACAAAAGGAAGACCGCAGTGGGCTGATCGCCTTGGTGCCGGATATACGCTGGCTGGAGGATAACGACATCCATATTCCCGATAGATTGAGACCGCTTTTGGATCAATATTGGCCGGGTAATCTGACGGCGGTATTTGCCTGTGATGATCCCCGCTTTGAGGCAATAAGTGTGAATGGGAAGGTGGCGTTTAGGGTG
>JAAYQD010000176.1 GCA_012519465.1 Candidatus Cloacimonadota bacterium | reverse complement strand
GTGGTGGGCGCACTCTATGCGATGGGCTACAATGCCTCCCAAATAGAGGAAATCCTCATCTCCAACGCTTGGCAGGACATGCTGGATGATTCTTTCCACCGTAAAGACCTTGATATTGGGCAAAAGCGATGGGCACCATACGGCACCCTGAATCTGGAGATGGAAAGCAATCTGGAGCCGAAGCTGCCCTCAGGAGTGTGGGTGGGAAACAATCTCAATCTGGAATTGGCAAAGGTATTTGCCATCGCTGGAGGGGGAAGGAACTTTGACCAATTGCCCATTCCCTTTGGTTGTGTGGCTACCGATTTGCTGAGCGGAGAGCCGGTAATCTTCCGTGAAGGCAGCCTGATGCAGGCTGTGCGCGCATCACTCTCTATTCCCAGCATCATCCAGCCCTTTCAATATGATGGGAGGCTGTTTATAGATGGAGGGGTATCGCAAAACCTGCCCATCAAGGAAGCCAAAGAAATGGGCGCAATCCACACAGTGGCTATCAAGACCAATTCCAGCCTGCGCACCAGACAGGAGCTCAAAAACCTCATCCAAGTATTGGATCAAACCATCAATATCGGCATGACGCGCAACGTGCATACTTCACTGAATGAATGCGACCTTCTCTTGGAGCCAAACCTGCAGGAATATCGCAGTACAGACTATCATCTTGCTGCCCAGATCATTGCCGCAGGAGAGGAATATGCCCTTGCTCAACTGGATGCCATCCAGAGCTTTAAAGATAGCCTTGGAATGGGTGGAGGCAAACAAGAGCGACCTGCCCAAGCCCCTTTTACAGAAAAGCAGCCACTGGGTAGCCTGAGTATAATTGGCAATGAAAACCTGAGCTCAGCCAAGATCAAAGAGTATTTGGATTTGGGGCTCAAGAATCCCTATAGTGCGGAAGAGATTGTAGAAGCGTGCCGCAAGGCGTGGAATTCCCAGCTTTTTCTCACCATCTATCCCGTGATGGATAGCCAAGACGGCGTGTGGCATGTGAATATCCACGTGAAAGAGCGAACCAGACAGCAACTGAGCATCATCTTAAACTACACTTCCGAGGAAGGGATCAATGCCGGAGCCATCTTCAAGCTGAATAATATCCTGCTCAGCAATTCCGTCTTCCAATCTGCCTTCACCTTAGGCGGCAAAAGCGAATACAACGTGGATTATGTGAAAAACTTTGGCAATCTGTGGGGCTCATATTTCCGTATCTTCCACAATTACAGCATGCACCGCAGGTATTATTACGATAGCGATTTTAGCAAGATTGCCAGCGTGAAAGCCGCAGAGCTGGGCATCAACGGCGGCGTGGGGATATTCGCCTCCAAGCTGGTGAATGCAGAGGCGTTTCTCTATAGCTTTCGCACCAAGCTGTATCGGGATATCTCGGAAGTGGCAGAGATTGATTCCTTATACACGATCTCCGGTGCAGGCTTCAAGGCATACCACGAAAGCTTGGATGACTATTATTTCCCCATGGCGGGGCTGCGTTCCTCCCTCAAATTCAACTTAGCCCGTTCCTCCCAAGTAAGTGACTACTTATATTCCAAGATGTATTCCAGTTCTCAGCTATATGAACCGATCTACGATTGGCTCTCGCTGAAGCTGGGCTTGGAAATCGGCTCCTGGTTTGGACGCCAGCAGATCAATATCGATCCCTTCTATCTGGGGGGCTCT
>JAAYQD010000175.1 GCA_012519465.1 Candidatus Cloacimonadota bacterium | reverse complement strand
TTATCCAAAGCTATTACGAATTGTTGGAAAGCGAAAACTACTTAAAGCAATTCACGTTTTTGAATCATGAGGCAAACCGGCTGCATAACCCGCAGCCGCTGCTGGCAGCTTTTTTTAACAAGCTAATGGCAGTTCGCAATGGGGCAAACCAACCCATAACCATCTACCAGATAGGCGATTCCCACATCAAGCCCGGCTATGTATCCACCACTGTGAGGGGCTCCCTGCTCAAGTTTTTCCAACCCGATACTCCTGTTTCCAATGCCCTCATCCAATATCATTATACCGGCATCAATGGCGCATCCTATACCAATCTGCAGTCAAACGCTGCCATTTTTGAGAAGATTGAAACGCTGCAACCTGATTTGTTGATTATCTCTTTGGGCACCAACGACGCCCAAGGCAGATACAACGCCGCCAATTTCCGCAAAGCGATGAATGGCTTTATGCAAAAAGTGTATGCGAAACAGCCCCATCCAACGGTGATTTTTGGTTTGCCGGCGGATTGTGCCAAGAATGGAACCCATAATACCAATGTGGAAAAAGTGGCGGCGGAGATTATGACTTATGCCCAAGAGCGTGGTTTTGCCTGGTGGAATCTGTATGAGGTGATGGGCGGCAGCCGCTCCGTCTTCAAATGGAAACAAAAGGATTTGGCATCCCGGGATCTTATTCATTTCAGCCCCCAGGGTTATATGCTGCAAGGCTATCTCTTTTACCATGCCATGATCCATGGCTATAAAGCCCAAACGGAGAATGGCGGATGATACAGGTGCTACAATCCATCCTCTCCCGATTGGCTTACGATCCCGCCCAGCCCCTGCTGTTTAATAGCGGATTCTTTCTCTTCTTCTTTTTGGCGATAATGGCATTTTATCCCTTTATGGTGAAGAAAGTACGGGTGCGCACCTGGTATCTGATGCTGGTTTCCCTGTATTTTTACTACAAGACCAGCGGGCTATTTGTGTTGCTGCTCGTCATCACCGCAGGGGTAAATTTTGGCTTGGGTGCCGCCATCCACAAGAGCCAAAGCAAAGCCTCCAAACGCTGGCTCCTTCTTGCCAGCCTCGTGTGGAATCTGGGCTCATTGGGCTATTATAAATATACCAATTTCATCATTGATACCATCAATCACCTGGCTGGCGGCAACCTCCCCCTGATGGATATCTTCCTACCCGTGGGCATCTCCTTTTTCACTTTCCAAACCATGAGCTACACCCTGGATATCTATTTTGGCAAGCTCAAACCACTCAGGAACTTTGCGGATTTTGTCTTTTTTGTGTCGTTCTTCCCGCAATTGGTGGCAGGTCCCATCGTGCGCGCCACTTGGTTTATCCCCCAAATCCGCAGCAAACTGGAGATCAATAAAGACCAGATTGCCAAGGCATTGGTGTTGATCTTTGCCGGACTCATCAAGAAAGGAGTGATAGCAGATTATATCAGCATCAACTTTGTGGATAGGGTGTTTGACAGCCCGGAGCTGTTTAGCGGGATAGAAAACCTGATGGCGGTCTATGGCTATGGATTGCAGATTTATTGCGATTTCAGCGGCTATTCGGATATAGCAATCGGTTTGGCGACCCTGATGGGCTTTGATCTGCCCATCAACTTCAACGTGCCCTATATCGCCACCTCCATCACGGATTTCTGGAGGCGATGGCATATCTCGCTTTCCACCTGGCTAAGGGATTATCTCTATATCCCCCTGGGTGGCAATCGCAAAGGAAAGGTGCGTCAATACCTGAACCTGATGATCACCATGCTGTTGGGCGGGCTGTGGCACGGTGCCAGCTGGAACTTTGTGGTGTGGGGCGGCCTGCACGGAATGGCTTTGGCGATTGATAAACTGAGGATGACCGTCTTTGGTGGAAAGGGTGAGGTGAAACGGGATTGGAAGCATTGGCTT
>JAAYQD010000174.1 GCA_012519465.1 Candidatus Cloacimonadota bacterium | reverse complement strand
CTCCTCTTCGTCTGTTAGTGGAGGGTCTAAGATTGGTTCTTCCTCTTCTTCTGGTTCTGGAATGTCGAGAGGCAGCTCTTCTGGAGTCTCTTCTTCTATTTCTTCTGAAGTCTCCCCGCTGTCTGGCTCAGCAGACAACTGCTCCGGCTCATCGATGAGATCGGGTTCGGTAATCTCCTCCCCATCTTCTTCAGCTTCTTCAGCCTCATCAGGAGGAGATACAGCATCCACGCTATCCGCCACTGCCTCGGTCTCCATATCAGGAATCAGCTCTTGGCTTTCCAGGCTGTCCGCTGGGGCAGGGGGCTCTGGGATTAGTGCTTCCAATTCTGCTATCTGGATTTGCAGGCTATCCACGCGCGCATTGATGCTGTCTGCCACGGCTGTCAGGCTATCCAATTCCACCTTGAAGGGAGCCGCCACATCCAGGATGCGTTGATACATCACCAATGCAGAATCATTCAGCGCAAAGGCATTGAGATAGTTTTCCGCAGCCAACATGTGATAATCCACATATTGCTGGAGGTTTGCCTTGGCAGAGAGGTTCTTATTTTGTTTGATCTGATTCACGGCATCTGCCTTTTGTTTGGCATAATCGGCATAAATGGCTGTGGGAAACTCTGTGCGCACTTTACCATAGGTGGTGCCAGCCAGTTCGATATCTGCATTTTGATAGAAATAGTAATCTGCCAGATAATAATAGGCGGCGCTGGAAGCCAGGCTGCGCGGCTGCAGCTTGGCAATCTCGTCCACTTCATTGATGCCTTTTTCCTCATCATTGCCCTGCAAGAGCAGCCTGGCTTTGATCACTCTGATGAGTGCCAATTTATCCAAGCGTGATTCACTTTTTAGAAGTTGGCTTACCAGCTTGTCACACTTTGCATATTCTCCCAGTTCAAAGAGGCTCAGCGCCATATAATAGCGGCCTTCCAGCTTCAATTCTTTATTGATGCCGCGTGTATTTACCAGTTTTTCAAACTCTTTGAAGGATGAAAGGTAATCATGCTGTTCATAATAGTTTTTGCCAAAGAGAAAGGAGGCTTCCTTGAATTCTGATGATTTGGGATAGTCCGTGATAATGCGCTGCAGCCAGTATTGAGCACTTAGGAAGTCTTGATCCTCAATCTCAAATTCTGCCAACACCATCAGCGTGCGGGGATGGGATTTTTGATGGCGGGTATCCCGCACAAAGCCTTCCAACAGCTTTTCCGCTTCCTGCTTGCGGTTCAGCTGTCTTAACACCCGTGCCAGGTAGATATGGGCTTCGGGAACGTGACGGCTTTCTGGAAAGCCATTGATCAGCGCTTCAAACTGATCTTTGGCTTGAAAGGCACTATTGCCCTTGTAATACAATGCTCTTGCCAACAGGAATACAGCCTCGCTGAGCGTCTTTTTCCCCTTCTTTTCGGTGATGATCACACCACATTTTTGAATGGTTTTGGTGTATTCATCCACCGCCTGGGGACTGGGGCGTCCGCTGGAGGTGAGGGGACGATCCTGAGCCTGCTTAAAATACTTGCGGGCATTAAACATAGTGTTGTCTATCCCGCAAGATGTGATGAGCAGGACGATCAGAAGGGAGGCAAAAAGCAGTTTTTTAGTCATAAGGAAAAGGCTGCCAAGCGCTTGATTATTGTCAATACAATTTTGTGCCGGCATCCGTCACGGCATCAATCAGCTTCCCTTGAGTGATCAATTCCAGGGCGCTATTGAGGTCTGGATACAGGATGCGGTCTTTGCCCAAAGGCTCTATCCGGGTGCGCACCAGTGCTTTCACACTTTCAATGCCGGGGGATGATTTAAACTCTCGTTGATCCAATGCCGCCATTGCCGCAATCAATTCCACTGCCAAAGCAGAGCTCACGTTTTGGGCCACCTGCAGAAACTTGATTGCCGATACGGAACCCATGCTCACGTGGTCTTCCTGATTGGCGGAGGTGGGGATGGAATCCACCGAGGCGGGATGTGCCAACACCTTGTTTTCGCTCACCATGGCTGCGGCAGTGAGCTGGGCAATCATCAATCCGGAATCCAAGCCCGGACGCTGTGCCAAAAAGGGGCTCAATCCGCGGCTGAGCGCAGGATTCAGCATTTGTTCCAAACGGCGTTCGGAGATGGAGGCAAGTTCGCTGATGGCAATGGCAAGGGTATCCAGCGCCAAAGCCAGGGGTTCTCCATGGAAGTTACCACCGGAGATTACTTTGTCTTCATCCGGGAAGATCAGGGGATTATCTGTGGCGCTATTGATTTCCACTTCCAACACGCCTTTTACATAATGAAGGGCATCTCTCACGGCACCATGCACCTGGGGAGTGCAGCGCAGGGAATAAGCGTCCTGCACGTTTTCACAATTCAGATGAGAGGCTCTGAGGGGGCTGTTTTCCAATAGCTTATAGAGGTTGGCGGCGCTTACTTTTTGCCCGGGATGCGGTCTGAGGTTATGGATGAGGGGATCAAAGGCGTTGGGTGTGCCTTTGAGGGCGTCGATGCTGGCAGCGGCAATGATATCTGCCTGCATGCACAGGCGTTGTGCCTCTAACAGCCCCAAGGCTCCGATGGCTGCCATCACCTGGGTGCCGTTATTCAGCGCCAGCCCTTCTTTGGCTGCAAGTTCCACCGGAGTGATTCCGGCGGCTTGCATAGCCTCTGCTCCAGACATCACTTTGCCGTCATACTCCGCTTCGCCTTCACCTAACAAGGGTAATACGAGGTGGGAAAGGGGGGAGAGGTCTCCGCTGGCGCCCACAGAGCCGCGCATGGGCACTATCGGGTGCACGTTGCGATTCAGCATTTCCACCAAGGTTTGCAGGGTTTCTAAACGGATGCCGGAGTGTCCCTTTGCCAACACATTGATCCTCAGTAGCATGATGGCTCTGGTATGGGGGATGCTGTAAGGCTCTCCCAGACTGGTGGCATGGCTGCGGATCAGGTTTACCTGCAGCTCTGCTATATTCTCTGTGGGAATGGTGACGGTGCTAAACTTGCCAAAACCGGTGGTGAGCCCATACACCACACGCTCTTCGGCAATCACTTTATCCACATACTGTCTGCATTTGGTTACTTTTTCGATACACTCTGGGCTCAATTTGATCTGAGCTTGCTGGTATGCCACAGCTTCCACGTTTTGCAGGCTGAGGCTGTTTCCATCTATTATTATCTGGCGCATGATTCTCCTTTGGCTATCTGAGCGCACACTTTTGGCAGTCATTCATAATGTTTATTTGAAAGCCAGTAATTTGGATAGCCCCTTTTTGTCAAACTTCTTGCAAGGTTTAGGTATTTGTCAGCTTTATTTCTTTGGTGTATGCCTGCTGCGGGATGTGTTGCCTATTACCTTGCCTACCAGTCTGATAGCCGCTTCTTGCCCATTGGCCACCCTTGTGCCTCCTTTGCCGAGGCAAGGGTGAGACAAGGGTGAGACAAGGGAGGCTAATAGGCAAGAGCTTAGAAACAAGCGGTTTAGCGATTAGAGGAAACGCGTCCCTTTTAGGCTAAAAGCATTGATATCCAAAGGGGAAAATTGTCCTGCCAGATACTTGGGAATGGCTGCAGCAGCCACCATTGAGGCATTATCCATACACAAATCCAATCCGGGGTAATGCACCCTGATCTTGTATTTGCCAGCAGCCTCCGTAAGCTGTTGTCTGAGGGCAGAATTGGCTGCCACGCCTCCCGCAAGGAGGATATCTCCAATTTGGTTTTGCCGTGCCCAGGTGACGGTCTTTTTGATGAGGGGATCGATGATGGCTTGCTGGATGGAGGCTGCCAAATCCGGCAATTGGGATTGTAATTCGGAGTGTGACAGTGTGCGGATATGGTTGATGATGGCGGTTTTGGTGCCGCTGT
>JAAYQD010000173.1 GCA_012519465.1 Candidatus Cloacimonadota bacterium | reverse complement strand
GGATTTGTGTATGGACAATGCCTCAATGGTGGCTGCCGCCGCCATTCCCAAATATCTGGCAGGCCAATTTTCCCCTTTGGATGTGAATGCTTTCAGCCTGAAAGGGACGCGTTTTCTCTAATAGCTAAAACGCTGATTTTATGGAGCTTGCCTATTAGCCTCCCTTGTCTCACCCTTGTCTCACCCTTGTCGAGGCAAAGGAGGCACAAAGGAGGCTAATGGGCAAGCACCAGCCGGAGGCAAAGCGGCAGAACGCGCTCCCTCTGGTCTCTGGTCTCTAACCTCTTGCCTGCACAGCAAGCCCAACATTTTTACTCTTGACATAATTATGCACTCTTATTTATGTAGCTTTAGGGTTCACATTATGAATCCAATTCAAATATAAGGAGAATGCACATGCAGAAAATTACCTTGCTTGTGCTGCTGATTGCAATCAGCACATTCAGCATCCCTCTTTTTGCCGGAGGCTTTGCGCTTTCCGGTGTAGGTTCGCGTTCCACAGCCATGGGAGGTGCCTTCCGCGGGCTCTCCGATGACGCCACAGCTATGTATTGGAATCCAGCCGGTCTGGCTTTCCAGGATGGAATGTCTATCTCTTTGGGCGGTACATTTATCATGCCCTCAGCAAAATGGAAAAACCCCGGAGTTCCCACTCTGCGCCCGGGAGAAACCGAATCCGAGAAAAATCTCAAAGCCATTCCCAGTGTTTTCCTCACTATGGCCACACATCCCAAACTCAAGTATGGTCTTGGCATGTATGTCCCTTACGGTTTGGGCAGCACCTGGGATCTTTATGAGACCAATCCCGGGCTCATGGGTGCAGCAGATTTCCCCAAGAATGAGACCTCCAGCAGCATCACCATTTTTGACCTCCATCCCACCATTGCCTACCAGATCACGCCCAAGGCTTCCGCAGGATTGGGTGTGAGCGTGATGTATGGAACCATTGATATGGCAAAGTTTGGTGAAAGCTCATACACTCCCCTCTACCTCTTGGCAACCACCGATATATCCGGCAAAGGAATGGGCGTGGGCGCCAATTTTGGCTTCCTCTACAAGCCCTTGGATCACCTCAGCCTTGGCTTTAGCGGCAAAATCCCCTCCAGCATCAAGATGAAAGGCGATACCAAAATCACACACTATGGCGTTCAGCAAGCAGCCTTGGGCCATACCTTCGATACTGAAACCACCCTCAAGCTTCCCGCCGAAGCTGGCATTGGCGCATCCTTCAAATGCATGCCAAACCTGATCCTGAACCTGGATTATGCCTACACGATGTGGAGCAGCTTGGACAAAGTGGTTTTGAAGCTCAAAATGCCCGCTGGCACAGTGGAAAACGACATGGTTTTTGATTGGGAAGATACCTCCCGCATCAGCCTTGGTGCCGAGTATGCCTTGGGTGCTGAAAAGATTCGCCTCGGTGGATATTGGGAGCAAAGCCCCGTACCGGAATCAACCCAAACCCCTGCCCTGTCTGATATTGGCAACAAAATCAGCGCCAACCTGGGTTGGGGACGCAAGTTTGGCAACCTGGGTCTGGATTTGAACTTCCAATATGTCAGTTTTGCCCAAAGGGAAGTGACAACCCCCACTTTGGACAACCTTCCCGGCGTTTACAACGCCCAATCTCTCTCTGGCAATATTGGTCTCAGCTGGGATTTCTAAACCCCAAAGACTAATTCAAGAAAGGCGGCTTCATTAGACTTGATGCCGCCTTGTTTTATTCATAATCTCTATGTACTATTTGAGGTGCACTATCTTGGTGCTGCTG
This sequence comes from Candidatus Cloacimonadota bacterium, assembly GCA_012519465.1. Taxonomy (GTDB): domain Bacteria; phylum Cloacimonadota; class Cloacimonadia; order Cloacimonadales; family Cloacimonadaceae; genus UBA3900. The sequence continues at coordinate 8,757 of JAAYQD010000173.1, read as the reverse complement.
CCGGCTTTACCCTGTTTGGCAGTGATGATATAGATGCCGGAGCCCAGCGTCTTGCCATGTGCGTCCTTACCATCCCAGCTCAGCTGTATCTCTTTGCCACCGGTTTCGTCATACAGGCTGCGCACCAGCTGTCCGCGCAGGTTATACACGCTCACCTGCACGGGTTTGGAGGTATCTTTCACGCTCAGTGAAACCCAGGTGGAGCCTGCAAAGGGATTGGGATAGGGATTGCCAAAGCGCAGTGCGGGCACGATGTTTTGGTTGGGATCATTGCCATCGCCTTCTTTGAAGACGTTCGCAAACACATATCTCACCAATTCTTTAGCCTGCTGGGCTTGCATATTGTAGAGGGGATAGCTGAGGGTAATCGCCTTGCCCTCGCCATATTCGTTGTAGATGCCCACCGCCATTCCATTCAGTCTGCCCTGAGGGGTGTCATCCTCAAAGTCGTTACCATAGCCGTAGATAGCCGTGGCGTGGTCTGCCACTTCCATCCCTTCGATATTGATGAGGTGATAGTTTAGCGGGGCGATGCTCTTATCCGGATCCACCTCCAGCAAGGGATATCCATCCACCAGCGGTACTGCCCTTAGAAAGCGCGCCGCATTGGCATAATCCACGCTTGCTATACCCAAGGCGCTGTTCAGCCAATTATCGGCGTCAAAACTGGCGGGATAGCCGGCATTCATGGCAAACGCCATGCTGGGATAATAGAAGCTGAAGAGGATATTGCCGCCATTGGAGATATATCTATCCAACACCTGCTGTGCTATCATGGGCTGGGTGTGGGTGAAGAGGTCGTTGATATGCCAGAGGATGGAGGAATAAACGCCAATATCCGCCAGACGCAGAAAGCTGGGCAAGTGAGCCAAATCCAACTTATCATATTCAAAATCACCCAGGGCATAGTCATAGAATTCATCCACCTCCTCATCGGTGGGCTGGAAGGGTGTGGCGCCGGTATAGCCGGTGGTTTCATCGATGATCAGGATGCCCTGATCCATGCTCTGCGGTCGGCTGGGCACCTGCAGCGTGGGCTGGCTGAGGTTGCCATCCTCATCCTCTGCTTTCAGTGTATAGTAATAAAAGTGCCGTCCGCCCTGCACGTCCGTATCCAGATAGCTGTGCTCTTCTTTATCAATAAAGGTCAGGGCTACCCCTTCCTCACCTGCCTGTTGGGAGCGGTAAAGATGGTAGCCGGTTAGGTCAGTTTCCTGATTGGGCGCCCAGTTGAGGGCAATGCCGTCCGTCTGGGGGATGTCATAAAACTCCAGTGGCATCTGGGGAATCACGTATGGCGTGCCCACTCCGTAGAGGCGATAGCTCTCATTGCCCTTGTCGTCAACGCAGCTTACCCCCACATAATATGCCTGCCCTTCTTCCAAACCACTGATGGTATATGAATTGCCCGTCACCTCAATGTGACCGCTGAGGTTGTATTGCTGGGTGCCATAATAGAGGTGGTAGGAGTTCACAAGCGGGTCATCCGGTGCAGTCCACTGCACGTATAGGCTCTGCCCATCTCCCGCATCAAACACCTGCACGGTATCGGGTGCGGAAGGCATATCGGCAAAGGAAGCTGCCACCGCCACGGAGGCTTTGATCACCTCTGCGGCATACAGCGGGTCTGTATTTATCACCAAATCGTTGGAAGAGTGGTAGTAGGGGCAAAACTCCTCTTCAAAGAAATAGATTACGTTGTAGCCCTGCTGCCAGAAGGGAAAGCTATCGCTGCTGCCACTGTTGAGACTTCCAAAGAAGGCGCCCAAACTGGTGTAATTCTGCGTGATCTGGGAGGTGAACATGCTGTGCTCCATGCTGCCGGCATAGGGCATCAACATTACCTGCCAATTACCGGGAGAAGCGGTGTTGTGGGCAATCATATCATGATTGATCATCAGCCGGATATTCAGGTCGTTTTCCTTTGCCCAAGCAGCATAGGCTTTGGAGCCCCACAACCCAAACTCCTCCGCGGCAAAGGTCATAAAACGGATGGAAGAGCGCGGCTGATATCCGCTTGCCATCATCACCCTCGCCATTTCCAGGGTGGCAACCGCTCCGCTGGCGTTGTCATCGGCACCGGGTGCGCTTTCATAGGGATTGCCATGGTTATTGGTGGAATCGTGATGACCGCCCACCACTATGTATTGCTCCGGGAAAAGGCTGCCGGGCAGGGTGGCAATCACGTTGTACTGGGTGGTATTGTTCCACTCAAAGGGGAAGAGCTGCACGTCCGTGAGCCCAAAGGAGAGGTATTTGTCGCGTATCCACTCGGCTATTTCCAAACGATTGGGCGCCAGGGCATAGCGGGTGATAAAATCCTCCAGTCCCTGCATCATCCCCTGCACGGAAGCTGGGTTTACGCGATTCAGCATCTGGGTGATTTCGCTGCGTATGAGGGAGGCATCCGCCATTTGCATTCCGTCAGTGGCAAAGCGCAGGGGCTGCAAATCCAGGATGGTAAAGGGATAGGCGGTCTGAGAACGCAGCTGGATTTCATCCAAATCACTTTGTAAGAGAAGGGCATTATCCATCTCTGTGATCACTTTGCCAGCGCCCAAGGGCAAAGAGATTGGCTGGGCATCCAGGCTGCTGATCAGATACAGCCTTCCCGTCAGAGGGAGGGATGACAGGCGGGTGGAAATGTCTTCATACTGTGTGCCTTTATCCGTGGGGATACCCGCTAAGATATGGTTTTGCGTGTAATAATACACCTCAATCCCATCTGTATCCAAAGCCTGGGCTGTTTGCCAGATATCCGTCTCCCAGCGCCCGGCATCAAGCTTTGCCAAATACCGCGCCTGTGCGGGCAGGGCAATCATTATCAGCCATAATACCAGTATCCATATAGTGCGTTTCATAGTTTATGTTCCTATTTTATTATCATAATTGTGCTCTAATATATTGATGCAAGATTCATTCCCCAGCTTGGCTTCAAATATATCAATCCATGGCTGGAGGGATATATTTCCTGTCTCAATCGTTCCTGCCCTTCCTCAGCCCCTTTCACTGTGTTTCAGATGGCAGATTTTTATTGACAGATAAGGGCTGGTTTGGAAAGTGGCTCTCAGTGGGTGATTAGCTCAGTTGGTTAGAGCGCTACGTTGACATCGTAGAGGTCACTGGTTCGAATCCAGTATCTCCCACCACCATTAATGGGTGATTAGCTCAGCTGGTTAGAGCGCTACGTTCACATCGTAGAGGTCACTGGTTCGAATCCAGTATCACCCACCACTTTTTTTGTAAGGGCAGTGCGTCCGTTATGAGACCTAATTTTGGATTTTGAGACTAAAGGGGATAAGCTAAAGATCCCTGCATGTGGGGGAACCTATGTCTCCACCCAATGCAAAATAAAGATATAAAGAGGAACCAATGAAAATACTGGTGCTGAATTGCGGAAGCTCTTCCATCAAATACCAACTCATCCACATGAACAATCAGGACGTTTTGGCAGAGGGCATCGCAGAACGGATTGGCGAAGACATTGCGCTGTTTACCTTCAAAACACCCACTTTTGCCAAAAAGAAACAAAAAATGGTGATTGATGATCACGAAAAAGGCTTGCAGCTCATCTTGGACGCCCTTGTGGATGAAAACAACGGCGTTATCAGATCCCTGAACGAAATCGATGCCGTGGGACACCGTCTGGTGCATGCCGGCGAACACTTTTCCGATGCCGTGGTGGTGACCGAGGAAGTGGTGGACGTGATGAAGCGTTGTATTTCCCTGGCACCCCTGCACAACCCCGCCAACCTCAAAGGCGTGGAAGCAGTAACCAAAAGCATGCCCCAAGTGCCCCAATGCGGCGTATTCGATACGGCTTTTCATCAGACGATGCCGCCCCAAGCTTTCCTCTATCCCCTGCCTCTGGAATTTTATAATACCCACAAGATCAGACGTTATGGCTTCCATGGCACATCCCATCAATATGTAAGCATGAAGGCTGCGGAGTTTTTGGGACGCAACCTGGAAGACCTCAAAATCATCGCCTGCCACCTGGGCAATGGCGCCTCCATCACTGCCATCGATGGCGGCAAATCCATCGATACCTCCATGGGGCTCACCCCACTGGAAGGCCTGGTGATGGGCACCCGCTGTGGTGATATCGATCCTGCCATCCCCATCCATATGCAGACCCAATTGGGGCTCAGCGTGGATGAGGTGAATGCCATTATGAACAAAAAGAGCGGTATGTTGGGCCTTTCCCACGTGAGCAACGATATGCGCGTGATCGAAGAAGAGATAACGGAAAACAAAAACCCTGCCGCCATTCAGGCATTTGACGTGTATTGCTATCGCATCAAAAAATACATCGGCAGCTATTTTGCCGCGATGAATGGTCTTGATCTGCTCATCTTCACCGGCGGTGTGGGCGAAAATATGCCCATCATGCGCGCCTAAGTGTGTGAAAATATGGACGCCATGGGCATCACCCTCGATCTGGAAGCAAATGCCAAGTTTGGCGGAGATATCGAAGTGTTGAACAAGCCCGGCAGCAAAGTGAGCGTGCTGAAGGTTGCCACCAATGAAGAGCTGATGATAGCTCTGGAAACCCAAAGGCTGCTTACCAGCTAACCCCATACCATACAAAAGACCAAGAAAACCAATATATAGCCCTGCTTTCCACGTGTAAACAGGCAAAGGAAACAAACCAGATGCGGATAGATTTGCTGCTCAACAAACTATGCCTCACCAAAACGCGCAGCATCGCCAAAACAGCCTGCGACAAAGGATTGGTGACCATCAACGACAAGGTGGCAAAGGCATCCTCCGCCGTTGCCCCCGATGATATCATCGGCATCAAGCTGTATGGGCACGAACACATCTTGAAAGTGGAAAAGCTGCCCCAGGGCAATGTGGCAAAAAAAGATGCCGCCACATACTACGAATTAATCAGCCGCAAGCCAATCAGCGAGTAATGACCAGCTTGCGGCTCTTTTTAATATTCTTAGCCGCAGTCCTATTATCTGCACTGCCTCTGAGGGCGGAATACCGCTTTGTGGCAAGCTCTCGCTATGTGCAGATATACGGCACCCGCGAGAGCGCCGCTTCCACCCAAAAGCTGAGAGACATGTTGGATGATGCCATCGATGAAATCCAGCGCGAAACAGGCATTTATCTGGATGATGGCCCCGATATCTATATCGTGCCGGATAGCCGCAGCTATCAAAGCCTGAGCCTGGGACGCCAGCGGGTGGTGGAATTTAGCGATGCCTTTTATAGTGGCAAAGAAGAGCGCATCTATATCAAATCCCGCGAAGAGCTGGGCACAGAATACCTCAAAATCCTCACCCATGAATATATCCACTGGTATATAGAACAGCTCTTGGAGGGTGCCACGCTGTGGTTTCATGAGGGCATGGCGATGCTCTTTGCCCGTCAACTGAGCTGGGAAAGCTATATCTATTTCACCCAGCAACGTTTTTTTGGCAGGCACAGCAACCTCTTTGAGATGAGCTACCGATACCCCGATAACCCCAATGATTGGCAGATTTATTATCTCACCTCCCACTTTGCCATCAGCTATCTCAAAAATAAGAAGCCTGAGGGCTGGAAACGCTTTTGGAACAAGGTGGCATTCGATCATAAACAGGGTCGCAAAAGCGTCTTTATCCGCACCTTCGGCAATAGCTTCCACACCAGCCTTTTGGATTTTAACAACGAATTTGACGCCCATTGTCAAAGCCTTGCCTGGCAATACCTCATTTTAGGCTTCAATACCCTGCTCTTTGCCTTCCTCCCCTTTTTGGTGCTATATATCTACTTCAAACGCCGCAAACGCATGAAATCACTGCCCGATCTGCCCCTACCTGATGAAGGCGTGGAATAAAACACAAGCCCATCCTCACCAGCTCCTTGCCCATTAGCCTCCTTTGTGCCTCCTTTGCCTCGACAAGGGTGAGACAAGGGTGAGACAAAGGTGGTTAACAGGGAAGGGATAGGCAAGATAGGGCTAATTGCTGATTTTATAACTAATTAATACAAAAACGTAAAAATAACTTGACATGGATTGAAGAAAATAAAATCATGTGATTGTAAGAAAGATATTTTATAATATTGGCCACGGATGCTATCCATAAGACCAACAATCAATAAATAACAGCCCACAAGAATTAATCGCAACAAATTGGGAGGACCCAATGAAAAGATTTTTATTAATTCTGCTGACCATTGCCGTCTTGTTAAACGTAGCATATGCCAAACAGATGCATGCCAGCACCGATCGTCAGCTGTTTACATCCCCTGCGGGGTACAGGATGCCGCCCAGGCGCAATATACCGCAATATACCTTTAGCAAAACCCCCGTCACAATCATGACCAGCTATTTTGACTATATGATCGGCTCCTTCAATGGTTTGCCCGTCCGGGTGGTTCCCCCTTCTGCAACCGGGGCATACTTTATGACCTTCCAGGGCAACTTTTTGCAGAATCCCTTCTTCAGAAATGTGTTTTACGCCTATTTGTTTGAGCATCACAACTCGCCTGCCAGCCACATAATCACAGATAGCCACATAGTGGGAGGATATCCCACAATGGCTGTTGATCCCGTATCAGGAAAGCCCATGTTTGCCTGGCACGGCGATGTGGATGATGATCCAGAGCTGGAAGTCCTGTTTGTTTCAGATTCTATCGAGCATGGATTTTACGGACACTGGAACGACACCCAAGTGATTATCGATAACCCCATTACCATTACTGCTCCCGATGGCAGCGTGACCTATAACAACGAATTTATCTGGCCCACCATGCAGATAGGGCCTTCCCCGGTCGCTGGCAAGAGCAGAGTGTATGTGCTGGCCCGCAATACCCAAAGCGGCTCCACCTTTGGTGCAAGTGACAATGCTTATATCGCCTATGCAGATTTTAATGGTAATGATTTGGAAAATGGGGTTCCCTTGATATGGAGCCATACCAGCATCCCCCAGTTGGATCAATGGAATATCGATCAAAGTATATACCGCAGACCCTTCCACGCATTCACTGTGGATAATTCTGGCAATCTTTACTATGCCGGCTATCACAGAGCACTTGGCGCAGATGGCATCACCTCCATCGATGAAGAACTCCTGGATATATTTGTGTGTCCAAACTATGGTGAAGGGCAGTGGACACGCCTCAGCTTTTGGGACCAACTTCCCACCTGGAATCCACCCGCCAGCCCCAATAACCCAGCCGGTTACTTTGTAGACAGTTTCGGACAGCCCCTTAGCGATGATCAGCTTAGTTTCAGAATTGCCAATTGCTCAAACCACAACGCCTCCGTCGATCAACATGGCAGGGTGCACGTGCCGTGTATCTACGCTCTTTCCTCAAATGAAGGGCACTACTATCCTGACTTTCAGTATGTAAAAGAATTTGTATATGATCCTGCCACCCAGAGCGTTACCATCAATGACATCTATCCCCAAAGAACCGCTGGGGATGACTTTAACCCTTACTTTACCCCTTGGGATGTGGAAGCTCCCTTTGGGGAGGTGGATGGATATGTGGATTCCGGTGGCATCACCGCTCCCAGGATGGTGACAGATTTCCCCTTTCCGCATTGGGATCTCAGCGCCCACAATGACGCCATGATGTTCCATTATAACAACCTCAAAATCAGCAATGCAAACGAGCATGGCATGATGGTGGCTGTGTGGCAAAGCTCCCACCGCGCCCGCATGTATAACGAATACAACGACATGGATTATACCGCTTTTGCCGATACTCCTGAAATCTGGATTTCCGTATCTCCCAATAATGGAGATTATTGGAGCGAACCCATCGTGCTGAACAAGGTGGAAACCCCCGAATTTGGCGATGTTTACAATATCAAACCCATGTGGGCATATCCCGCAGACAGTGTTATTTTCAGCGGCATGTTGGGCGATCTTAAAATGGGCAAAGTGGGGCTGATGTTTTATAATGATTTCACTTGGGGTGCAAATTCCCTCACCCCTCCCTATCATGCATACCAAGATGGTGGCAAAGTGATGTTTGCAGAACTGGAGATTGTGTTTCCAGAGCCGGGAATCTATCCCGATGATCCTTTTGGCGAGCCAATGGCTTTAAGCGACAGCATGACCCTGATGGCGGAAGTGACCATTGATGGAATCCCTGCCACAACCAATGATATCTTGGCTGCATATGTTACTGTAAACGGACAGGAACAGCTGCGCGGCAAGGAAAACATTGTGATGGTAAATGGCGTGGCGGGATGCCAGATCGAGATATTCACACAAACCAATGGCGAAGGCATCAGCTTCCAAGTATGGGATAACGACAGACATCGGGTGTTGCCTACATCTGCAGGCATTACAAGCCAGCCAAACGAGGTTGTGGGTTCCTGGCCGGATGATTTGTTTCTTATCAATGCCGGTATCGGCGCACAAACCGTGGAAAACCCCACATTCGACCCCCCAAATGGTAACTATGTAAGCGCACAATATATTGAGCTTAGCTGCCCCACTCCAGGTGCCATGATCCGCTATACCACCGATGAGAGTGATCCCAGCGAATATTCCTCCCTCTATACAAATCCCATCTACCTGCCAGAAAATAGCAGTATCAGAATCAAAGCAAAAGCATTCAAGGGAAATTGGACACCAAGCCAGATTGTTAGTTCGCGTTATTTCATAACAGGAACGGTTGCCACCCCCATCATGACTCCTCCCGCCGGACATTATACAAGCCCACAATACGTGACCATAAGCTGCCCCACATTTTATACCCAGATACGCTATACCATGAATGGAACTGAACCGTCTCAAACTTCTT
>JAAYQD010000172.1 GCA_012519465.1 Candidatus Cloacimonadota bacterium | reverse complement strand
TCCTGCAGTTTGGTCTCTTGCAAACCCAGAATATCGGGGGTTTCGCTCTGGATATACTCCAAAAAACCCTTGTTCAAAACGGCTCTCAATCCATTTACATTCCAGCTCCAAAACTTGATGTCCATTCCGGTTGTCACGCTCCTTATTCGTCTTCTTCTTCGATGTCTATGTCAATTTCCTCTTCTTCCTCCTCAAGCGGCAAGAGGGTGATCACGGTTTCATACTTTGCCAGTTCCAAAAAGTTCTCTTCGATATAACCATAGATATCGGCTTCCAGATCGGGGCTGTTTGCCAAAAGCTCTTCAGGATAGCGCACTTTGATGGAAATCTTGGTTCTGATATTGACGGCTACATTCACGGAAAGCTGGGGCTCCAATCCATAAACCTCAGTCAAAAATTCTGACAATCCTGCTTTTAAGCTCTTCATCTTTTTGATGATGCGGATGCCGCGAAACACTTGGGTTCCCACCAATACGGTAAATCCGCCTATCACTCCCCAGATTATTCCTCTTCGTTTTCTCATTATGTACCTCCAGCCGGCCTTATTTTCCCCTTTTGGGGTACCGACATTAAATATAATATAACCTTTTCTCAGGTGGCGCACCACCATAATGTTTGCCTCTTGCCAATGTATCTGCCTCCTGCCATAAAATAGTTGCAGCAGGGCAACAAACCGGTATTCTGCGCTTGACTTTCCTCTCCTCTTCCCTGTTAACCACCCTTGTCTCTCCCTTGTCTCGGCATGGGTGAGACAAGGGTGGTACAAAGGGGGCTAATGCCCAGGGATCAGGGGGAGAACCTATAAAAAAAGAAGTGCAGGGTAACCGTCCATCCCTGCGCCATCTACAGCGAATGTGGAGTAGTTTCCTCAAGCCAAAGGAGAGATAGTGCCGAATAAGTATTGACAGAAACGGTAAGATTATAAATCAGTGTAAGTAAGGAAGCTCATGCCCAGTTTGCCATCTGGGGGCATAAGCATGTAAAGTGTTGAATATCAACAAGTAAATGATATATATTTTGTGTGAGGATAGAAGATGTTTTCGATGATAAGAAAGCGTAGCGGTAATATCGTGGCTTTTGACAAGGATAAAATTGTGAGAGCAATCCAAAAAGCCGGGGAAGCCACCGGTGAGTTTGGTGCAGATATTGCGGAAAAACTGACGCTGAGAGTTTTGAACCTTGCCATTCAGGTGATTAGTACTGATATCCCTGAAGTGGAGCGCATTCAGGATATTGTGGAGGAAGTGCTGTTGGCATCCCCCTACAAGCAATCCGCCAAGGCATATATAATCTATCGGGATCAACACGCCCGCATCCGGGAGTTGGTTTCCACGGCTGGCGTGAAGCTGATCGATCAATATCTGGAAAAGCTGGATTGGCAGGTAAATGAGAATTCCAATATGGCTTATTCCCTGCAGGGATTGAATAATTATATCGCTGCCGAGGTTAGCAAAACCTACTGGCTCAATAAGATATATCCTCCGGAAATCAGGGCTGCCCACAGCGAGGGAGATTTGCATATACATGATTTGGGACAGCTTTCCGTATATTGTGTGGGTTGGGATTTGATGGATCTTTTGCTCACGGGATTCCGTGGAGCTGAGGGCAAGGTGGAGAGCGCTCCGGCGCGCCATTTCCGCAGTGCCTTGGGTCAGATTGTCAATTTCTTTTACACTCTTCAGGGAGAGGCTGCGGGAGCGCAGGCTTTTTCCAGTTTTGATACGCTGTTGGCGCCCTTTATTTTTTATGACAAGCTGGATTATGAAGAGGTGAAGCAGGCTCTGCAGGAGTTTGTCTTCAATATCAACGTGCCCACGCGTGTTGGCTTTCAGACGCCTTTCACCAATATCACCATGGATTTGGAGGCACCGGATATTTACAAAGACCAGCCGGTGATCATCGGCGGAAAGCCGCAAGGCAAGACCTACAAAGAGTTTGAGACCCAGATGGATATGCTGAACAGGGCATTTCTGGAGGTGATGATCGAGGGCGACGCCAAGGGCAGGGTGTTTACCTTTCCCATTCCCACCTATAATATTACCAAGGATTTTGACTGGGATGATCCCAAGCTCAGCTATCTGTGGCAAGCCACCGCCAAGTATGGCATTCCCTATTTTTCAAACTTTGTGAATTCAGATTTGGACCCCAACGATGCCCGTTCGATGTGTTGCCGGCTGCGCCTTGATACGCGCAAATTGGAGGCGCGCGGGGGTGGGCTGTTCGGTGCCAATCCGCTCACCGGCTCCATCGGTGTGGTTACGCTCAATCTGCCCCGCATCGGCTTTCTCTCGCGCAGTGAAGAGGAGTTTATGGAAAGGCTGGAAAAGCTGTTGAACATTGCCAAAAATAGCTTGGAAATCAAGCGTAAGATATTGGAAACATATACCAATGGAGGGCTGTATCCCTATAC
>JAAYQD010000008.1 GCA_012519465.1 Candidatus Cloacimonadota bacterium | reverse complement strand
CAGCCACAAAGCCCCAGCCCAATGGTCAAATGCCAGATCTGAGGGGGCTCAGTCTCCGCAAAGCCTTGGCTATGGCATCTGTTCACAAGCTCAAAATCAACGTTCAGGGAAGTGGCATCGTCCAATCCCAAAGCATAGCTCCGGGCACCAAAATCTATCCCGGGGCGGCATGCGTGGTGGAGGCTTCTTTGTGAAGCTGTCCCAGATTATCCTCCTCTTTAACAAGCATGGGCTGGAGCCACAGGTGAAAGCCCTGGCTGCAGATTCGGTATTCCCGGGCGCACCCCTCACGGACAACCGCTTGGTAAACAAGGATGATATCTTTGTATGTATCAAGGGGGCAAGCGTGGATGGGCACAGCTTTATCACGGATGTACTCAAGCGTGGAGCTGCCCTTGTGGTGGTTACAGACCTGCAAGCCGGAGATATCCCTCAAATAAAGGTGAATGACACACGCAAGGCGGCGGCACTATTGGCAAAGCTTTATTTCAAAGACCCCGCCTCATCATTCCGCCTCGTGGGCGTGACGGGAACCAATGGCAAGACCTCCAGCTCCCTCATCATCTTTGAAGCCTTGCGCAGCCTGGGTTACAAAGCCGGCTGGATCGGCACCCTGGGCTATCGCATCAATGATAAACACTACAATACCCAACATACCACTCCGGATATCATGGAGCTGAATTCCATCTTGGCCCAAATGCGCGCAGCCGAGGTGACCTATGTGATCATGGAGGTCTCTTCCCACGCCATCGCTCTGGATAGGGTGTATGGCATCCAGTTTGACTATTGTTTATTCACCAACCTCAGCCGTGATCACCTGGATTTTCACAGCTCCATGGAGGAATATGGCAAGGTGAAAGCCAGCTTCTTTGATGTGGTAAAGCGTGGCGAAGCGGTTGCCATCATCAATACCGATGATGCCTTTGGCGCCAAGCTGGCTGATGATTTGAGCGAGGGCATGGGCTCGGTTTTCACCGTGGGTACCCAGTGGGCTGCCTATGAGGTTCAGGATTTGGAATGTGAGCGGGATGGCTTGCGCTTTATATTATGTACGCGCGATGGAGGCATCAGGATGCGCTCTGGCCTGGTGGGCAGCTTTAATGCTTACAATCTGGCTTTGGCAGCCGCCACCTTTCACGTCATGAATTTTGATCTGCGCGATATCAGCGCCATCATGGGCAGCGTGAAAAACATCCCTGGCAGGATGCAGAGCGTTCCCAACGATAGAGGCATCGGCGTGTATGTGGATTATGCACATACACCGCAGGCTATTGAAGCAGTGCTGAAGACCTGTCATGAATTACCCCACAAAAGGGTGCTGTGCCTGATGGGCGCCGGTGGAGACAGGGATCAGGGCAAACGCCCTCTGATGCTCAGCACCGCCTTGAAATACTCCGATGCCGTGATTGTTACAGACGATAACCCCCGTGGCGAAAATCCCAATGCCATCATCCGTGATATCATAAGCGGCTCCCATCCAAACCTACCCTGGTGGATTATCCGCGATCGGGAACAAGCCATCAGGAGCATCATCCACATGGCAAGTGAGGATGACATCGTGGTAATCTGTGGCAAGGGACACGAGAACTATCAGGAAATTGAAGGGGTGAGACATCCCTTTGACGATGTGCAGATAGCCGCTGCCGCTCTGGCTGATGAAGAGCGTGAAGAGCAAAGGCTGGCACTGCCCATAGATGAGCTTACACTGAGGCTGATGATAGATGAAACCCAGGAGCTTCCCGCCAGAGGATATTCCCTCCCACGCCTGTATTGGCATATCTCCACAGACACGCGCAATATCCAGCCGGAATCAGTTTTCTTTGCCCTCAAAGGAGAGCGCTTTGATGCTCATGCCTTTTTGGGCAAGGCTTTGGAGAGCGAAGCCAATTTTGCCATTGGCGAGCTGGCTTTGCCGGAACATGACCGCTATCTGCAGACAGAATCTTCATTGAATATAATGGCAAAACTGCATGCCAAGTATCTGGCTATGTTTGACATCCAAAAGGTGGCGCTTACTGGCAGCACCGGCAAAACCACCTGCAAGGAAATCCTTGCCAACGTATGCAATCAAGAAGGAGCCACTCTGAAGACCCACGCCAACGAGAATAATATCATCGGGCTGTGTCAGACCATCAGGCGGGTGCAATTCTGGCATCGCTATGGCATCTTTGAGCTGGGCACCAGCCAGAAGGGAGAGATAGCCGCTTTGGCAGAAGTCCTTAATCCAGATGTGGGCATTGTGCTCAATATCGGTCCGGCACATCTGCAGGCATTTGGCAATGAAGATGGTGTTTATACCGAGAAGAGTGCGCTCTTGCGCCATCCTTTGCAGGTGAGGCTTTATGATGGTGATGATCCTCGCTTTATGGAGTTCGCCGATTCTGGCAAGGGGATTGGCTATACGGCAGATTCCGCTTATAGGATTCATAATGTGCATAGCAAGGATGCCGGGCAGAGCTTTAGTATCAACGATCTGGATTTTTATATCCCCTCCCCCGTGCCTCACAATGTTACCAATGCTGCCTTTGCCATAGCCTTTGCCTTGGAGCAAGGTTTTGCCACAGACAGCATCCAGAAGGCTCTGCTGATGCCCCTAAAGATAGATCAACGCTTGGAGCTCCAGCAATCCGGAACGCTTACCCTGATTGTGGATTGTTACAACGCCAATCCGGTTTCCATGCACAAGGCCATTGAATATTGGCAGGATTACCAGCCCCAGCGTCCTCATATAGCCATTTTGGGAGATATGCTGGAGCTTGGTGTAATGAGCGAGGGATATCATCAGATGATAGGCGCCATCCTTACTGAAATGCAGTTTCAGAGCCTCATCACCGTGGGCACACACAGCCTTCATTATCATCCCACCGAAGCCGGCAAAGAGGCATTGCATTTTGCAGATGTGGAAGCCGCAGCAGCCGCCCTGGCAGGCATTAAGATAGCTGCCGATGCGGTAATCCTGATCAAGGCATCAAACGGCATCCACCTGGAAAAGCTGTTGCCCATCATCAAAAAGGAAGTCTAAATGCTTTACCATCTTCTCTTCCCTTTGGCACAACACAGCATCATCTTCAACGTCTTCCGCTACGTCACCTTCCGCTCCATTGGCGCATTCATCACCTCGCTTTTGCTCTCACTGTTTTTGGGTCCCTATTTTATCAGAATGTTAAAGCGCATGGCGGCGGTGGAAACCATTGACGATGACGCCCCGGAAAAACATCGCATCAAAGCAGGCACACCCACGATGGGAGGCTTGATAATCCTGAGCTCCCTCATGATCTCTTCTCTGTTGTGGAACAACCTTTCCAACCATTCCATCCTGATGATGTATCTCACCACCATTTGGCTGGGATTGTTGGGCTTTTTGGATGATTATCTCAAAAACTATGTGAAAGCCAAAAAAGGCCTGGTGCCCAAGTATAAGCTGTGGGGACAGTTTAGCATTGCCTTCCTGCTCTCCCTTGCCATCTATTTTAGTCATGATTCCGTTTCCAGCGTGTCTGCCCTCCAGATTCCATTCTTCAAAAACACCTATCTGGAATTGGGAGTGCTCTTTATCCCCTTTATTATGTTTTTCATCGTGGGCACATCCAATGCCGTCAATCTCACAGATGGATTGGACGGCCTCGCCTCTGGCATCATGATCTTCTCTGCCTTGGGCTTGGGTGTGATGGCATACCTAAAAGGCAATTTCATCGCCGCAGAATACCTGAATCTTGAATTCCTACCTTCCGCAGGGGAGTTGACCGTATTTATTGCTGCGATGATAGGCACCCTGATTGGCTTTTTATGGTTCAATTCCTATCCCGCACAGGTCTTTATGGGAGATACCGGCTCGCTCACCTTGGGCGGCGTAATGGCGGTGATCTCCATCCTGCTGAAAGAGCAGATCTTCTTTGTAATCATCGGCTTCCTCTTTTTGTGGGAAACCATGTCTGTGATCATCCAGCGCTCTTGGTTCAGATACACCAAAAAGCGCTTTGGAGCCGGCAAGAGGGTATTCCTCTGTGCCCCCGTGCATCATCATTACGAGCTCAAAGGCCTGCATGAGGCGAAGATAGTGATCCGCTTTTGGATTGTTGCCATCCTGCTTTTGGCTTTGGGGCTCAGCACCATCAAGCTGCGATAGATGAGGGACACACATGTTTGATGCATCCATTACTTACGGAATATTAGGGCTTGCACGCAGTGGCATGGCAGCAGCCCACAAGATAAAAGAGCTGGGCGGCAAAGCCTTTCTGAGTGATCTCAAGCCCCGCAACCTCGTGCCTGAAGCAGACGAGCTGGAAGCCGAGTTTGATTGTGAATTTGGAGGCCACACAGAGCGCCTTTTGCAGTGCCCTGTCTGGATTATCAGCCCGGGCATCCCCCTCACGGCATCCATCGTGCAAAAAGGCTATGCACAGGGCATCCAAATCATCAGCGAGATAGAATTTGGTTACCAGATCAAAGCCAAGGATTCCAAGATTATAGCCGTCACAGGCTCCAATGGCAAGAGCACCACCGCCAGCCTTATCCATCATATCCTTAAAGGGCTGGGCTACAAAAGCATCCTGGCTGGCAATATCGGTGCCGCCTTTTGCAGCTATCCCATCCACCGCCCCGGCATAGATTATATCGTGTTGGAGGTTTCCTCCTTCCAGCTGGATACCATCCATAGCTTCCATCCGGATGTGGCAGTACTCTTGAATATTACCCAAGACCATCTGGATAGATACCCCAGTTTCCAGGCATACGCCGCCTCCAAGCTGGGCATCTTCCAATATCAGACAGCGCGTGATGCGGCGGTCATCAGTCTGGATTGCCCCATGATAGTGGATAATAAGGCTGATATCAAAGCTCATCTGCTCGCCTTTTCTCTGGACCCTCAGGATAAGCCAGTTGATGCTTGGAAGAGCGATCAGTATATATATCTCGGCACCAAACACCGGCTTTTTATTGAAGACTTACAGATCAAAGGTCCTCACAACCATGCCAACACCATGGCGGCACTCTTGAGCGTGCAGGCACTGGGTTTGGATATGGAAGCCGCCATCAAACAGGCTTCCAGCTTCAAATCTCTTGCCCACCGCCTGGAATACGTTGCCACCATCAACCGAGTGAGCTTTTATAACGATTCCAAAGCCACCAATACCGATTCCGTCAAATCCGCCCTCGTCTCCTTCGGCAAGCCCGTGCGGGTGATTATGGGCGGCAGCGACAAGGGTGAAGACTTTGGCATCCTTACAGATATGTTGAGCAAATGGGCACAGAAGGTGTATCTCACCGGAGATACCAAAGCCAAGATGCAAGAGGCTTGGGAGGGGCGGCTCCCCACTTCTGTTATTGAAGATTTTGAAACCGCAGTCCGCACAGCCTTTGCCGAAGCACAAAGAGGAGACGTCGTGCTCCTCTCCCCCGCCTGCGCCAGTTTTGATCGCTTTCGCAATTTTGAAGAGCGGGGTGAATACTTCAAAGAGATTGTAACGAGGATGGCAAAAGAAAATGAAAAGAAATAGACATCAACAGGTTATTGTCTCCTACGATAAAGCCATCGTGATCAGCTACTTTATTCTGTTACTGGCTGGCTTGTTGGTCATGCTCAATCTCACCGCCATCCAAGACGAAATGGGCTATTTTTACCGTCATGCAGCATTTCTTGCCATCAGCGTTGTGGCAGCGCTGATGATCTTGCACTTCTTTGATCTGAACAAGCTGAAACCCCTCAATATCATCATCATGGCAGGCTCGATTGCCCTCCTGGTGGCTGTTTTGATTGTGGGACGCACCCACAAGGGCGGCACCCGCGCCATCAGCCTGGGTTTCATCAGCATCCAGCCCAGCTTTATAGCCCGTGTGGCACTCATCTTTTACTATGCCCAGCATCTCAGCAAAAAGCATGAAGAGCTGAAAGAGGCAAATCTGAAGGATCTGTGGAAACACTTTTATCCCCTCGTCTTTGCCACCGCAGTGGTATATACCCTCATCACTCTGGAGCGCCACCTCAGCACGCTCATCATCAGCGGAATGACCCTCTTGGGGATGGTCACCTACGCCGGCATCAGGATGCGTTATGTGCTATCGGTCTCCTTGGCAGGAGTATTATTGGTGTTTGTCATTATCACCTTCGGAGCCGAATTCCGCTCTGCCCGTCTGGAAACCTATAAAGCATATTTTCTACTCACGCGCAACGCCTCATCCGAAACCCTGAAAGCAGATGACTATCAGGTGAGGGAAAGCATGACAGCACTCGTTCGTGGAGGCTGGTTTGGCACGGGCGTTGGCAAGGGGCGCGCCAAGCATTTTTACCTTCCTGAATCCCGCACTGATTACGTTTACACCATCATCGGAGAGGAATTTGGCTTTTTGGGGGCAATGATCATCTTCGGCCTCCATTGTTTGCTCTTTTTCAGGGCTTTCAAAGTAGCCCAATCCCAGGAAGATATCTATTTACGCTTTTTATGTGCGGGCTTGGCAATGAATATCTTTTTCAATGTGCTTGTGAATACCGGCGTGGCAATGTCCATCCTTCCCTCCACCGGCACCACCCTGCCTTTTATCAGTTATGGGGGAACCGCCCTCCTGGTGGATTCCGCATCCGTGGGCGTGATCCTAAATATCAGCGCCAAGCGGAGGCAATTGTGAGATTCATCTTCGGCTGTGGCGGCACGGGCGGGCATATCTATCCTGCTCTGGCACTCGCCAAAACCTTGTCCCAGCAAAAACACACCTGCTCCTTCATCGGCAATGCCACGGGCATGGAAGCCGAGATCGTAAAGCGTCACCACTATCTCTTCCACCCCATCCGCGTGGAAAAGCTAAGCCGCACGCTGCATCCCTCTCTCTTCGGCTTTCCTTTCCACCTGCTATCCAGCATCATCAATTGTCTCAAATACATCCGGAAGACCAAGCCCGATGCCGTGATTTGCACCGGCGGCTTTGTGTCCGGACCGGTGGCAATTGCCGCTATTATTTCCCGCATCCCCCTCTATTTTCACGAGAGCAATTCCCTGCCCGGACTCACCATCAAGGCACTTGCCAAATACAGCCGCATCACCTTTGTCTCTTGGGAATCCAGCCAAAAACGGCTTCAGCAAGCCAAAACCCAGCTTGTGCCCATTCCTCTATTACCCAGAGAAGCCACGGGCGAAGAGGCGGATTTGGCTGCTTTGGGCATCGATCCCCACCAGCCCATCATTTTGGTGAGTGGAGGCTCCCAAGGCTCCCTGATGATCAACCGCACCATAGATTCCGCCCTCGATGCCATCCTCCAGCGGGGCTGGCAGCTCATCTGGCAGACGGGCAGTGCCGGCTTTGCAGAATTCTCCACCCGCCACAAAGATAAAGAAGGGCTACATATCTTCCCCTTCTCTCCCATCCTTCCCCTTTTGTATGAAAAGGCAACGCTTGCCATCACCAGAGCCGGTGCCATGACCATTGCCGAACTGGAGGAAGCGCGCTTGCCTGCCATCCTCATCCCCCTGCCCACAGCAGCGGAAAACCATCAGTTTTATAACGCCTCAGAGCAAGAATCCAAAGGGCTGGCAGTGTGCCTCCAGCAAAGCAAGCTCAGCCCTGAAAGCCTGATCCTGGCCATCTCTCTCTTGCTTAAAGACAGGCAGGACTATCTGCACCGCCTGAACCAACTGCCCCCCAATACAGCCAGTGCGGATATCTGCCACATCATCACTCAAGATTTGACCCCAGGAGGTTCATCATGTTAGGTAAAACCCGTAAGATACACTTTATCGGAATCGGTGGCATTGGCATGAGCGGCATCGCTGAATTTTTGCACAACCAAGGCGTGGAAATCAGCGGCTCAGACATGAAGAAAACAGACGTCACCCAACACCTGGAAGGCTTGGGCATCATCATCGCGGAAGGCCACGATCCCAAAAACATTGTGGATGCAGACGTGGTGGTAAAATCCTCCGCTGTGAAAGACGAGAATCCAGAGGTAATAGCCGCCAAGGCGCTCAAAATCCCCGTCATCCGCAGAGCCGAGATGTTAGCCGAAATCACCCGCATGAGCTTTAGCATCGGCATCTCCGGCACCCACGGCAAAACCACCACCACCTCCATGGCAGGCATGGTGCTGGAAGCCGCCGGCATGGAGCCCACCATCATCGTGGGCGGCAAGGTGAAAAACTTTGGTTCAAACAACGTGATGGGCTCCGGCAAATATATCGTGGTGGAAGCTGATGAATACGACCGCTCCTTCCTCACCCTCACTCCCTGCATTGCAGGCATCACCAATATCGATACAGACCACCTGGATTGTTATCGCAATCTGGACGATATCAAAGGTGCCTTTGTGGAATACGCCAACAAAGTTCCCTTCTTTGGCAGCGTCATCTGCTGTTTGGATGATCCCGGCGTACAATCCATCCTGCCCCTCATCAACAAAAGAATCCTCACCTACGGCTTTTCCCGTCAGGCGGATATACAGGGGCTCAATATCCGCATGCAAGAGCTGCAATGCTCTTACGAAGTAAGCTACAAATCCTACAACCTGGGCACCATCAGCATGAGGGTGACGGGACGCCACAATATCCTCAATTCGCTCCTTGCGGTGGGAATGGGCTTGGAATTGGATATCCCCTTCAGCGCCATCCAAGAGGGATTGGCAGAATACAGCGGGGTGTATCGCCGCTTTGAATACAAAGGAAACGCTGGCGATATCACCTTTTATGACGATTATGCCCACCACCCCACGGAAATCCAAGCCACTCTGGATGCATTCAAAGATAGCACAAACAAGCGCATTGTTGCTCTTTTTCAACCCCACCTCTATTCCCGCACCAAGGATTTTTATGTGCAGTTTGGCAATTCCTTTTTCTCTTGCGACCAGCTCATTCTGGCACCCATCTACCCCGCCCGGGAAGCCCCCATCAAGGGCATTGATAGCATGCTGATAGCCGACGTCGCCATCCAAAGAGGCCATCGGGGCGTTACCTGCATAGATAAAAACCAGGATATAGTATCCAAAACACTGTCCATCTTGGAGCCTGGAGACATCCTGGTAACCATGGGTGCGGGCGATATCTGGAAATATGGTGAAGAAATCTTATCTGAACTCAAAAAAAGCATTGACACAAATGCTAACCTTAAAAACATTAGCAACTTAGAGGACTAACTTAACAATGACCAATTTTAGGTTTTTCGCTCTAAACACTTTATTTACAATAAGGTACTAAATTCATGAAACCTAAGCGCAAACGCCGCGGCAATAGCAGATACTATGTTTTCTTTGTGCTCATCCTCATTTTATTGGGGGCGACGGGGACCGGTGTCTATATGCTTTTGACCAATGTTTCATGGTTTGATATCACCACTATCAGCCACTCTGGCAATAGTATCGTCCCCGATAGCCTCATCACCGGCATCCTCTCGGAATATCAGGGCACCAATCTCCTCAAGATCCGCAGCTCCCAGATACGTTCCCACTTTGCGGATTTTGCCAGGATCCAAAAAGTGAGTATCTCCAAGAGCTTCCCTCAGACGCTCAAGGTAACGTTTAACGAGCGTGAGGGTTTCCTGTGGCTGCGCACCGTGGAAGGGGAATTGGTGGCAATTGATAGCGACGGCCTTGTTTTGGAAAGCTTTAACGGCATTATTTCCGAGGATTTGCCCGTTGTGGGCACCTTCCTCTCCGTGGCCCAGCTCAAGGCAGGGCAAAATCCAAACAAGCCCTATCTCACCCGCATCATCAATTTTCACAAACGCATCAGTGATGAAGCACCGGAATTCCTGCCCCATATTTCCGAATATTATATGATCAGCGACGAAATCCACATTGTGGACGCACGTCATGGCAC
The DNA here is from genome assembly GCA_012519465.1 of Candidatus Cloacimonadota bacterium. Taxonomy (GTDB): domain Bacteria; phylum Cloacimonadota; class Cloacimonadia; order Cloacimonadales; family Cloacimonadaceae; genus UBA3900. The sequence goes on along the minus strand of JAAYQD010000008.1, from coordinate 2,861 downwards.
CAGCATCATCCCTGCCCAAAAGAACCTTGCAGATCAATTCCGGCGCTACCTCTTTGTACAGGATAATGGCAATATCGCGCGCCGCTCCACCGTGGATTTGCGTTATGACAAGCAGGTGGTGGTGAAGGAAGGTAGATTATGAAACGAAATATTATCACCGCCTTGGATATTGGATCGTCCCATGTGCGCTCCATCATCGCCAGGGTGGATAGTGACAAACGTTTGGAAATCATCGGCATTGGAGAAGCCGATTCCAACGGTATAGAAAAGGGCATAGTAACCGATATCCAAGCCCTCTCCGAATCCATCAAAGCATCATTGCAAGAGGCGGAAACCGTAGCCGGATGTGATGCCATCAATATCTTTGCCAATATCACCGGCGAACATATCAAAACCTTTTTGGGAGATGGACGCATCTCCATCCCCACCCTGGGTCCCAATGAACCCGGTGAAATCCTCATGGAACACATTGATCAGGTGATCAACGATGCCAAAAACAGCATCAAAATCCAAAAGGGCTTCGAACGCTCCAAAATCCTGCATGGCCTCTCCCAAAGCTTTGTGATCGATGGTCAGGATGATATCCGCAATCCCGTGCGCATGAATGGATTCCACCTCATCGCCCGGGTTTACACCATCTTTGCAGATGTCACCCCCATCCGCAATCTCAGCCGCTGTATCGAGCTGGCAGGATATGATATGGATCCGGAAAATTATGTCCTCAACCATATTGCCCTTGGCTATAGCACCCTTTCCGAGGATGAAAAGCGCATGGGCTGCATCCTCATCGATATTGGCGGAGGCACCTGTGATATATCGCTTTACAGCCGTGGCATCCTGGAAAAGGTGATCGTGGTGCCCATGGCTGGCATCAATATCTCGGAAGACCTTGCCATTGGCCTCAAAACCACTTTGGCACATGCCGAATATATCAAAACCCAATACGGCGTGGCATCTCCCGAAAGTGTGGATCCCGTTGCCGAGGTGGAAGTTCCCGGCATCAGCGGCAGAGCCTCCACCCGCAAGAGCCAGCAATTGGTAAGCCACGTAATCCAACACCGTCTGGAAGAAATGCTCACCCTCTGCTATAACAAGCTCAAAAATTCCTACGCACCCGAGCTGGTCACCGCTGGCATCATTATCAGCGGAGGCACCGCCAATATGCAAAAGATAGACGACGTGGTGGAGCGTTCCTTCAACCTCAACGTCAAATCCGCCAGGCCCAATCTCAACAACATCGATGGCTCCATCACCCGCCTGGAAAATCCTGCCTTCTGCACGGCAGTTGGCATCCTGCAATATGCCGCCAATAGCGATATAGAACTGCAACCCAGCGGTTCCAGCCTTGGAAATCCACTCAAAAAACTTAGAATCATGGAAAGAATAAAAAAAATATATAAGGACTTCACTTCATGATGAAGTTCAGGGGGAAAAATGATAGAATTTGACGAAAGACCTTCTCAGCTGGGAACAAACATCAAAATAGTAGGCGTGGGAGGAGCCGGCGGAAACGCCGTCAACACGATGATTGATAACGGTCTTGTTGGCGTGGAATTCATTGCCGCCAATACCGATATCAGCGATCTTAAAAAATCACAAGCCAATATGAAGCTCCAGATTGGCAAAAAACTAACCCGCGGATTGGGCACTGGCGCAGATCCCGATAAAGGCTACCGCAGCGCCGAAGAATCCAAGGATGAAATCAGATCCCACCTGGAAGGTGCAGATATGGTATTCATCGCCGCTGGAATGGGCGGTGGCACTGGAACCGGTGCAGCTCCCATGGTGGCAAAAATCGCCCGGGAAATGGATATCCTCACCCTGGGCATCGTCACCTCACCCTTTGCTTTTGAGGGCAAAAAACGCCATACCAACGCCGAGGAAGGCATCCGCAACCTCAGCGAATTTGTGGATACCCTCATCCTGATTCCCAATAACAAGCTGAACGAAATCTACGGTGATCTGCCTATGGTTGAAGCATTTGAAAAAGCAGATAACGTGCTCTATGAAGCCGCCAAAGCTGTATCGGATATCATCAATCTCAGCGGATTTATCAATGTGGATTTTGCAGACGTGAAAGCCGTGATGGCAAACATGGGATACGCCCTGATGGGAACGGGGCACGCCTGTGGTGAAGACCGCGCCGTGATCGCCGCCAAAGATGCCATCAACAACCCATTGCTCTCCGATATAAACCTCAATGGATGCCAGTCCCTGCTTATCAATATCACTGCTGGACGCGACATCGTGATGAGCGAATTTGAAGAAGTAAACAACGTAATCGTAAATGAAACCGGCAGCGCCGCCAATATCATCATGGGCGTAATCATCGATGAAAACTACAGCGACCAAATCTCTGTAACCATCATCGCCACTGGTCTGCAACGCAACGAAAGTGGCTCCACGATCAGCTTTCCCCAGATAACCCCTCCCCCACCACCGGAAAAACCAAAACACAAACCCATTGCTGCCGCTGCTCCCACCCCTGCTCCAACCCCAGAGGAAACCACTCCCACCAAATCATACGATCCTGATGACCTTCAATCTATTTTTGACCGCCTGGATATCAATAAAAGAGAAGAACAAATAGAAATACCCACCCCTGAAATAGAGGAATCAAAACCTTTGAACCCACGCTCGGACCTGCCTTCATTTTTAAAAGCTTTGGATTGACCTCCAAAAACAACTTCCCTGCTTAGGTCTCACAACGGACAGCCCTGTCCGCATAATCGCCGGCTACCCCCCCAGCCGGCGGTTTTTTTTGTGTCTGTCCACAGGACACTGTCCCCTGTTCCCTAAGCCAGCCACCGGCTGGCGCCCTGACCTCTGGTCTCTGGCCTCTGGTCTCTGGCCTCTGGTCT
>JAAYQD010000171.1 GCA_012519465.1 Candidatus Cloacimonadota bacterium | reverse complement strand
CTTCCAGGCGGACCTCACGGCTGGTGAGCGTATCGAGATCAAAGCTATCCTGAGGACCCTGATGGATGATGATGATTTCAAAGCCCTGCTCTTCCAGATGGCGCACGATACGCTTTTCCAGTGCGCTGAAGTAGTATTGATTTACAAATACCACCCTGCAAGGTGTGTCTGGGCTGCGCATGGCCTCCGGCTGCAGATAAAACATCTTATCTGTAAAGCCCTGCCGAGTGATGAAATCCAGATAGCGCTGCCGGATATCCAAGATCCTTGTCAGATGCTCCTCCTGCCACTCCCGCATGGCTATCTCCAGCGGAGCCTCAGGGGCAAGATATTCCACAGATTCCAGCTCATCCTGCATCTCCACAAAGAAATCCAGAAACCTGCCGCCCCAAGAGATGATATCCTGATAGCGGTAGAGGTTGAACGCCTCGCGGTCATCTTTAGACAACACCTGCCAGAGGCAAAGTAGCCGCTTTTCATCCTGCAATTCCGGCAGGGAAGGCACAAATAAGAGGCCTCTAAACTCCTCCATGGAGAGGAACTGCGCATTTTGCAGCTGCCAACCGGGCAAAAAGCTGCGCCATGCACTTTGCGCCGCCACACGGCTGGGAAACACCAGATAGCTGGGATCCGCCACATGCCGGAAGGCGTGTTGGCTTAGGTCTTGCGAAAAGTCTACATAGTACAATTGGGGCATACTTACTCCTTTTATAAGCTGTGTCCTGGGGGACTTGATCGATATTATCAAGCCGCCTCTACAGCACCGGGGAAAAGAGACGGCAGATAGATTCCATGGTTTTGGTGAGGATGCTGCGCTGCTGGTGTGTTTCTTTGTCTATGCGCTGGCTTTTTTCCAGATCATCATAAAACTGCTTGAGCGCTGCCGCCACCGTGGGTTGATGGTAGATCATCGCCGTGGCTTCAAAATTGTGGTTGAAGCTGCGCAGATCCATATTGGCAGTGCCTATGGAAATCACCTCATCATCCACGATCAGCTCTTTGGCATGCAAAAAGCCATTCTTATATTCATAGATTTCGATGCCCACCTCCATCAGCTCCCTAAAGTAAGAGCGTCCGCCCCACCACACGATGAGATGATCCGGTTTGCCGGGCAACAAGATCTGGATTTTGACCCCGCTCAAAGCAGCCGTTTTGAGGGCAGTGAGCAGGCTTTCGTTTAATATCAAATAGGGAGACACGATGCGGATGGAATGTCGGGCGTTGCTGATGGCCAAAAAGTATGCCTGCATGATGCTGGCGTGATCTGTATCCGGACCACTTGCCACCACCTGGAGCATGATATTATCCAGAGCCTCCTCGTCAAATTCCTTTTTAGGTACATATTGGGAGAAAAGCTCGCGGGTGAGCAGGTTTTGTTTGCTCACAAAAAACCAATCCGTAAGGAAGAGAGCCTGCAGGGTAACCGCCCCCTCGCCTTCGATGCGAACCACGGAATCCCGCCAATAGCCATAATACTTGCTCAGCCCCATATATTTATCTCCGATATTCAGTCCTCCCAAATAGCCCACCGTGCCATCCACTATCACTATCTTGCGGTGGTTCCGATAGTTTGCCCGGCTGTTGAGCAGGGGAATCCACACCGGCATAAAGGGGATGAATTCCACCCCGGCTTCCCGCATCTTCTTTTTGTATGCCCGCCCCAGCTTGAAGCAACCCACATCATCATAAATAAAGCGCACCTGCACGCCTTCCCTTACCTTGCGGATCAACAGATCCTTGATGCGCCTGCCCGTCTCATCGGGAGCTACGGAAAAGTATTCCAGATGCACGTGATGCTGTGCAGCCTCGATATCCTCACAAATCCTATCCAAGGCATCTGAGGTATCGGGGATGATCTCCACATTGTTTTTGCAAGTGAGGATAGCCTTGCTATTGGAATCCAAGAGGTCTATCAGACGCCCCGCCAATACCGATTGGGACACACAGTGTGGACTGGTGTTGGGAGGCCACAGCTCGTGCAGATTCACGGCATCTGCCAGGCCTTTGCGGTTAAAGAGGCGGGTCTTGCGCCAGTTGCGCCCAAAAAACAGATAGAAGATAAAACCCACCACCGGCAGATAGAGCAGCACCAATATCCAGGCGAGGGTATGCACGGGATTGTCGTTTTCCAATACCAACACCACTATCATCAGGATAATCGTGACGCCAAAGATGATATTGAGCAGCCGCTGTGCCAAGTTTCCAAATGCCAAAGGGAATTGACCTCCGGTTAGCCACTGCAACAGCGATGCAGTAAACAACAGTGAAATCAAGAGAAACATGACCAATAACGCCGTATCCCAGGTCTTCTGGGAGATCACTCTTTCTTTGTCCTTCTGGGTTTTGATGGGTGGGCTCATATTATTTCCTATTATAACACCTTTGGGGATTTTCCTTTAGAATAAATACAGAACATCTTTACCTGATGATGACAATCTTTTTCTTCATCTTACCGGCGGAAGTGTTGAGCTTTAGGAGGTAACACCCGCTGGCAAGGTTGTTTAGCTGTTGCATGGGCATCTGATAATGCTGGGCGGAGCCACTGCCGGAGAGAGGGAGATCCTGCAGGCTGATCACCTTCTGCCCCCGGATATTAAATATCTCCAAGCTATTCAGGGTGGAGTTATCCAGCTGCAGCCTCAGGATTTGGTTTTCCCTTAGAGGATTGGGATACAGCTTAGCGCTTGGGCTGCCATCCGGTTCCTGCACGGTTTGCAGCTGGGTGATGATGCTCTGCAAAAAGCCCTTCACCCTTTCAGCCTCCATAAAGTAGAGGGGAAAGCCCAGCAGCACCATCTCCCCCTTGGCATGGATGTGTATCGCCGCCGGCAAGCCCTCACCAAAGCCACCTTCATGGATTTGTGCAGTGTAAAGAGGGCTCTGGGCACCAGAGAAGGTATAGGTCATGGGCAGCATGCCATTCCAAGGAGCTGCCAGCTTCGTGGGATCAGGATACAGGCTGGGATATTGGGAGGAATGCGCCGCCTTAAAGACAGCAGTATTGTGCTGATTGAGGGTGATATCAGGCAGAAAGCGGGAGACGAAGCCCTCAGAAAAGACGGAAGGGTGCTTCCAGCCGCTGAGGATAAGCTTGCCGCCGCTCAGCACGTAAGAACCCACATCATCCTGCAATTCATCCAGATGAATATCGCTAAAATCATCACTATG
>JAAYQD010000170.1 GCA_012519465.1 Candidatus Cloacimonadota bacterium | reverse complement strand
TACAAACTTGTCTTGCTTTTCATCTTTTACCTCATCTCTTTGAAGTGGGGTGTCAAGTGTTGGCAAAATGCCTACTTTCTTATTATAAGGTTGTTTGAGGATGATCTGGCTATCCTCAGTTATTACACTTTATATACTGTATCAAGACCAGTTGCATTATTTTTACATTCTTTGTTTCAGTCAAGTTTAATCTTTACAATATCTGCGTTGTTTTTGCTGAGCTGTGTTCATGCCGCTTTTGGTTATCCACTAATTACACGAATGGACACGAATTATTGGCTCGCTACCGCTCGCTATGAATGATAGGCACTTAAGGTACAGGTTTCAGGTTTTAGTAAAGCGGTGGAACGCCACTACCCTGGTCTCTGGCCTCTGCGAGCGCAGCTCGCGCTTAGTTCGGGTTAAAAAGAGTAAGATCCTCCGCCGTCAATTATCTTCTGGAGATAGACACCCCTCAGGATATAGCGCGGCATATTCTCGCCCTCAGGGTTGATGAGATATTCTTCCTTGATGGAAGATGCGCTCCACGGGATGGGCGGTGTTTTGCCCCCGTCCAAGATTACCATTTGTTTGGCGATGGCATCCGCCAGGTTGTTCAGCTCCAGACTGGGCTCGATCAGCTGTTGGACAAGGGTTTTGGCAAAGCGGCTGTTGGGCACGCTGTTATCTGTGGAAAGGGTGTTTAGAGGCGTGCCATACATCACAAGGGTATTATCGGTAAATTTGGATATCTCTGCCAAGCCTTGTTTTGCCACCTTAAAGCTCACGTTTGAGGGTTGGCGTGCCGCATCGATGAAGATCAGTTTCAAATCTGCCTTGGCAAACTGGGAAATAACCCAGTTCAATTCTGCTGCTTCCAGTTTGAACACCTTGTCATTGGGGAATTTGCCCAGAGGCACCAGATAGTTTTTTCCTTCCAGCTGGATGGCGGCACCGCTGTAATAGAAGAGTGCCATTTCATCTTTTTTCAGCTTGCGGGTAAAATTCAAGATTGCCCGTTTCATACCATCGGCATCCAAATCTGTGTGTTTGGTAACCTCCCAGCCATTTTGTGCCAGGGTGGTATCAACATGCGCAGTATCGTTTAATATCTGCGGGATATTGCGCTCCCCATATCCGGAATTGCCTATCACCAAAGCTTTTTGGGCAGGCAGCAGGGAAATTGCCAATCCGATCATCAAGATCAAGCTCAAATACTTTTTCATTTTAATCCTCTCTTAATGGTTTATATATTATCTTCATTTATACCGGCTTTGATATCGTCTATCGAAGCCTGTGTATCCTTTATACCTTCTTCATCCCCCAAATACTGCTTGATAATTATAATTTTCTTCAAGGTGGCGATGGCGTCTGCTTTGCGATCGGTGTGAAAATACACCTTGCTGATATTGCCCAGGGCCTTGATGGTCTCCGGTTTATCGTTCATGCGGCGCGCCAGATCCAGCTTTAGTTTCAGGGGTGGCATAGCCTCGGCATATTCTTTCATCACGATATGGGCATGGCCGATATTGCCCACAGCTAAGGATTCATCTTTGAGGAGGTGATATTGGCGGGTTATTGCCAGGCTCTCGTTGAATGATTTCAAGGCCTCCTTGTGCTGCTTTCTTGCCAAGTGCAAAAGCCCCAGATTATTAAGGGATTTGGCTTCCCGCTGTGGGTCTGCCAGTTCTTGTGCCAGAGAGAGGCTGGTTTGATGATACTTCAGTGCCTCATCCCACTCGTTTATATCCTGATGCCACACGCCCAAGAGATTGGTGATTATACATTTGGGCATCTGGGAATCCAGGCTTTGGCTGAGGACTGCGGCGGCATCCCACAGCTCTTTGGCAATATCCTTGCTGCCCTTTAGGAAAGCTAACATACCGCGGATGCGCAGGCTGTGAAACTCCATCTGGGGCAGCTGGGCTTGTGCGCCCAAATCCACCAATTTCGCCAGGTCGTCCTCCAAATCCTTCCAATTGCCCATCGCCAATTTCAGCTCTATGATTGCCAACAGCGTCTCTGCCTTTTGCACGTAATCATCTAAGGGCAATATCTTTTGCACTTTCTGATACAATTGCAGGGCGCTGGGATTGTCATACACGCGCAGGGCAGATGCCGCCGCCTTTTGTAGGCTGGGCAAAGCCTTGGCAGGCATATCCGCCTTCAGATAGTGGTTTCCCAAGGCAAAAGAGAATTCATCCAGTCTGCCTGCAAATAGGGTTTCGATGGCCTCGGCGGTGAGCTGGTGCAAAAGCTTGCGGTTGGCAATCAGGAGGGTTTGATATGCCACCTCGCGGGTGCTGATATGCTTAAAGAGGTAGCTGGAAAATTCAAAGCCGCTTTGCTTGAGGATGAGAGAGCGTTCTTCCAGGCTGTCCAATCCGGTATCTATATCCACCGGCTCCTGCAGGTTACGCTCTATTTCTTTCAAGATTTCCACAAAGAATTCCTGGCCAATTACAGCGGCTTTTTGCAGGATGTTTTTCAGCGCCTGGGGCAGGGCGTCCAAGCGCGAGAGGATGAGGGCGTTAAGGTTTGCCGGTACGGGCATATCCTGCCAATCCTCATCGGGCAGGCTGCTAATAAAGTTACTCCACTCTTCCAGATAGAAGGGATTGCCCGCAGAGCGCGCCAAAACCTGTTCTATGCTGCGTTCGGAGAGATTCAGATGGCGGGTGTGGCTCAGTACCAGCTCTGTGATGTCTTTTTCATCCATGGGCTTTAAGGTCACTTCCTGCCAGCCGCGCATCCTTTGCATGTAGATGGGCGGGGTAAATTCCGGGCGGTACATCAAGAGCAACAGGCTGGGGAATTGGCTGTGGGCAAAGCGGTCGATGAGGTGTTCCAAAGCCAGGGCGCTGCTTTCGTCCATCCAGTGCAGGTCGTCCAAAACCATCACCAGGGGCTTGCCGGAGCGGGCACACTCCTGTTTGATGGCTTCCAATACCACGTTTACAGCAAGCTGCAGGTGTTGCAGCAGCTCTTTGCCATCCAGCCGCAATCTATCGTCTTTGATGGGGATTTCCAAGAGCCAGGCGATGAGGGGGAAGGCGGTTGCCAAAGATTCCTGCAAAGCTGCGTCGGCATCTCGCTTCAGGCTGGCAAAGGCAGTTTCCAGTTTGGCAAGTTTATCCTGATATGCTTCGGAGAGCCTCATGCCAAAACGCCGCTCCAAGAGCCGGGCAAAGAGATGCAGGGGAGTGGGGCTCACGCCGTCGCAGCCAGCCTGGATGTACTCCGCATCTTGCTGGCGCTTGCGGGTGAATTCATACACCAGCCGGCTTTTGCCCAAACCCGCCTCGGCATTGATGCCAATTATCAGAGGGCGGGGGCAGGAGGTTTGGGACTGGGTGGCAGACTCTGCCGCCTGGGGGATCACCTCGTCCAGAGCCTCGTTCAAGAGCGACAGCTCCCGGGCTCTGCCCACAAAGACGTTGCCATAGCGATGGGAGCGGCCTTGGTCTGTGGCTCTGAGGTGGGTGGGACTATAGCAATCCACTGGCTGGGCTATTCCTTTCAATTCGCGCAAGCCCAGATGTTCAAATTCAAAGATGTGTTCCACTAAGTTTTTGGTGGAGAGGGGCAGCATAATGCGCCCGATGGGAGCGTTGGATTCCATGCGGGAAGCCAGATTTACCTCCGGACCATAAACGGTGAAATCTCCGGCGCGGGATTCGCCCACCTTGCCCACGCTCACCATGCCGGTATTGATGCCTATCCGCACGCTCAGCTCCACGTCTTCATAGCCGGGCTTTTGCCTGAGGGCAGAGTTGTAAAGCTGCAGTTGTTCCAGCATCTTAAAGCCTGCCCGGATGGCGCGTTCCGTATCTTGTTCGCTGGCTTTTTTGGCTCCAAAGAGCGCCATGATGGCATCGCCGATATATTTATCCACAAAGCCACCATAGAAGGTGATGCAGCGGGAAAAGATCTTCAAGAGTTCATCCATGCGGGAGTGGATCACCTCCGGCTGCAGGCGGGTGGAAAGGCTGGTGAAGCCCTTGATATCGGCAAAGAGAACGGTCACTTCGCGCAGCTCGCCCTCGCGCAGTTGCAGCTTGCGCTTTTGGCTCTGGTTTTCGGCATCCAGCTCAAAAAAGCCGAAGGACATCATAAAGTCATCTTGCAAATCGTGGACTCCTGTGTTTTTGAAATCAACTGATTTTGGTACTGAGAACACCTTTGCAGAAGGTGGGATAATCAGTCAAGAAATATTGTATCAAGAGGGGACGGGGAACAGGGAATAAAAAACCGCGGACCAGCTGTGTGCTGACCCGCGGTGTATTATGGTTTATTGTTTGGAGTTTATTCGGCAATCACATAATAGAATCTCTTGCTGCCTGCGGTCTCGCTATAGCTGAGAGCGTCGGATGATTGCAACAGGGTAAAGCCGCTGTAGGGATCATCAGAGCCATAAACCTTGTAGTTTGTGGCGCCGGTGACGGCTGTCCAGGAAACAGTGATCTGTCCGTTGGCTTCCGTAATCTCCAGTTCTGGAGCATCCAGTGCGGGAGTGCCTGCTTCAAAATCAGAGAGGAAGCGCGGGGAGATCTGCATGGTCTGGTGGAATTGACCCACAAGAGCAATTACGTTGACTGGGGTCTGCGGGATTTCTGTGTTTGCATAATCCGTATCGGCAAAGGTGCGCATTATGCGGTCAGAACCCACGATATTGATGTTTTGGGCGTTTGCCGTGAAGTTGCCTGTGGCATCCAAGGTCACGTTCATCACCTTAATCAGTTTTGCCTGATCATCAGTGGTGAGGCTTGCCAAGGTGCGCTCTACGGGGATTACCACGTTGCCACTGGAGGTGGCGGCAGGGGTATTGGCGAGGGGCACAAACTGCAGCAGTTCGTTATAAGGATTCAGGTATCCCGTCACGCCGGTGATGCCATCATAGAGCTGGTATGTGGTGGTGATAATACCGCCAAAGTCATCAATCACGATGGCAGCGGTGCTATCTTGGATGTACTTGGTATGGCGGTTATCGTTTTGATAGGTGAGGATGGCTTCTGTTGCCAGCTTGTAGGCGTATGTATTGCCTGTGGGCATGGCTCTGAGCTCGGCAATGCTATTAACCTCTACGGGGAATTGATAACTCACGGTGGCAGTAGTGCTGGGGATGTAACCGGTGGCAAAGGCTTTGGCTTTGATAGTGGTTGTCTCACTCACTAAGAATTGACCCAGATATTCGGTGCTGGCTTCTGTGGGCTCGTTGCCATCTGTGGTATAATAGATGGTGGCGTCATCTGTGTCTGTGCTCATCGTCACATAGATGGGTTCTGTCTTCAATCCGCCTGCGGGGCTGATCAGCGGAGTTTCTGCCACAGGGTCTCCACCGGGAGCGAAGATATGGAAGCCCAGATGTTCAAAGGTATCACGTGGATACACATCCCATTCTGTGGCAAGGGTGGCAAAGCCGGAGGGGGAATTGGCTTCGTGACCGGAGGGATTGACGGATACGCCTTGGGTAACGCTGGCCTTACGCACCAGAGTCTTATCCAAGGTGGAATAGCCGCCATCAGCAGTCCATTCTGTACCAGGGTCTTCGCCAATCACGCCAAAGATATCGATATGCTCCCAATCATCATTTACCAGTTTTTGCAAGGAGATGGCATCATCACCGTTGTAATTTGCGACGGGGGAAATGATTCCCAAGTCTTTAATAGCCTGAGCAGCTTGGCTATCTACCAAGACAATCACATCGCCGTGAGCAAGGGTACCGCTTAAAACTTGAGTATTGCTCTCACTAGGGCTGCAATTCGAAAACAGTGCCACACGATAGTTGCTGAGGTCCACGCTCATGCCGGTTCCATTGAAGATTTCCAGGGCTTTGTTGTTGCCACTGCCTTCCACATATTCAGAGATGAAGAGGTCTTGGGCAAAATCCCCTGTGGGAGGATAGATCACGCCATCCAGATCAATGCGCAGAGGGCTGGCGTTGGTGGCATCATGGAAGATTTCACCAGTCACTTCCACGTCGCGGGTGGAAATCATCTTTACCCAGATATTGCCGCTGAAATTGGCAGGCAATTCGTCTTCATTGGTCCAAGGACCGGTGGCGGAGGTTTTTGAGAACACAAAGGGACCTTTGGTTACTTTTATAATGATGGGATCCGGAGGACCGGTCACGCCCAAGCTGTAGGATTGCACGTTTGAATCTTCGCCATAATCGGCTTCAAAGACGCCCATGTTGTTGGTCAAGCCCCATCCCACCAAGGGAGCGATGGCTTCACCTTCGATGCGCAGATTCACCGGATCTGCAGGATCGCTACTGTGGACGATATTGCCGGCGTGTTCGCCCATTACATTGGTGTAGATGCGAACGTAAATGGTGCCGTTGAAGTTGGCGGATACTTGAATCTGGTCAGCCCAGTCACCTTCGGGATCGGTAGTCACTTGGAAGTGTTCCGGGGCGGTGACGGTGATGGGTGCACTGAGGTTCTCTCCATAAAGGGTATATTCTGCATATTCTTCGGAGGGTTTCCCCACAATGCTGATCACTTCATCCAGATCACCTTCCACATAAATCACGGGGGTTTCGGGCTGGTCAGTGGTCCAGAGCAAATCCCAGTCGTTGGTGATGCGGATGCCGTCAACGCCTAAGGCTGCTGCGTTATTGAGGTTTCCTTGGCGCAAGCCAAAGCTGCCCACATCTGCAAAATCATTTGGGGCACTGGTGTAGCCACTGGCAGCGATCAAGTCTGCCGTCACAGGTTCAGGTGCGTTGGGGATGGGGTTGATATAGAGTTTGGTGACGTCGTTCTTAACACCTTCGATCACTTCATATTTAAGGACCAAGAGGATGGTGCTGCCGAAATCATAGGAGGTGGTAGTGTAATGGGTGACTGCACCATTACCAGAACTATAAGCAAGACCGATAAGGGCTTTGTCGTTGGCACCATCTTTCTTCAAAAACACTCTGCCGGCAAAGCCTGATCCCATTTCTGCTTGGCCAAAGTGCATAAAGTAATCACCAGTTGCCTGGGCGCTATCCACATTGATCAACACTGCGGCATAAACGCTGCCCTCGGTTTGGGGAGCGAAGGTGTGGTTTGCATCCTGACCGGTGGTATCCAGATATACCATATTGCCTGCATTCTGAACATAGCCGGCATAACTCAGGTTTCCATCCACAATCTGGATGGGGTTGTTGGATCCTGATCCAGTTTGCAGCCAGCCACCAGTACCCACGAGTGGATTTGGGTTTTCTTCTTCAGGGTCTGGGTCAGGATCAACAGGATAATCAAAATCTTCCACAAACAGTACTATGGGGTCTCCCGGTTCTGCAGGTTCATACACGGTACCGCTTACGGGCAGGATCACTTCCTGGGCATCCGTGCTATTGTGGGTGATATCGCCGCTGTATTCGCCAAGGGTGGTTCCCGTGAGGCGCACGTAAACGCTACCGTTGAAGGCAGGAGCCAAGGACAGGGTGGAGGTGAAGGTTTCGTTATCGGATGAAATCTCAAACCCTGCGGGGGCAGTAACGCCTATATTCTGGGTGAGGTTGAGGCCTTGCAAGGTATAGCTTTGCGCGGCGGAGGGTGTCCCCACCGATGTGTTGAATGCAGAGAGCGTGCCGGAAGCCGCGATCGTGGGGATGGCGGCACCAGTGTAGCCGGTCCAAACAATGTTATCAATTGTGGTTTGTTTATTGGTTGCCGTATCACCAACATTTTTGATTTTCACAACTACACCGCCAGCTACGTTGATATCGTTTACCGTCATAGTGTAGATAGTGTCATCTTCACCAGACACATTGCCAAATACTGGTGTGGTATCAACAACAATTCCATTTATATACAGTTCCAACTGTCTTGCGCTGGCACCGGTAAATGCCTTGCGATATTGAAAAGAAAAACTGCCAATACCACCGGGAATGGTGGCTTGCAAATAGCTCGTGGATGCATAGCGCAGCATCAAGCCTTTGCCGGTAATACCGTATTCACCTTCATCTCTACTGTGGCCATAGGTCCAGGTAAAGCCTTCGTCGCCGGTAAAGCTACCGTCTGCATAGCTACCTGTGCTGAGCAGTTCACTGTTGTCGAAACTTTCCGATCCTTGTCCCCAGATCATACTGAGGGCAAAGAGCAGAGTGAGAAACATAAATAATCTTTTAAACATGGTCATCTCCTTGCTTAAGTCTTTTAATTATAATATTTAAGAGGTTTGCCTTTGTTGCGATGGCTTGTGCGCAACCACCCCAATTTGGGCTGTGTGGCAGTGGAAATACTCCCGCCGTTTTATATAAAGTACATTGGTGAGAGGCGTTTGCCAAGCTTGGCATAAAAAACCTACCACCTTAAGTGCACATTCACCAATCTGC
>JAAYQD010000169.1 GCA_012519465.1 Candidatus Cloacimonadota bacterium | reverse complement strand
CTATCCAAATGGATTACCTCACCGCGCCATTCCACCTTCTCTTCGATACCTGCCACCAGATGGTTGCGTTGAAACTTTGCATCACTGGCGATGAGAAGCCCATGATACTTCCTCTGATTGATCAGATTGCCGGTACCAAGGGCATAAGCACCCTTACGGTTGGTGAGAATCCATTCGTGATGATGGGTCTCCAAAAAGTAATTATTCATTGAACCCCCTTAGGTCCTGATTTACTAAAATCGCTTATGTTGAATTAATTCTATTGCTGTATTCTCGTCAAGCCTTATTTTTAAGCAAAGCTGTGCCAAAGCCGTATCAGCTTGCAATAAAAATAGATAATGCAGAATTTAATTCAGAGTAAGGGGGAGTTATTGGGTAATGGCTTCGCTGTAATTGATCAATCCCGGACTGGGCAATGCCAACGCTTCGTGCAAAGAAGGCATGTCTGAAAAATACTTGCTATAGATGATGCGCAAGTCCCCGCCCTCTTCGTTTACCGGAGTGATATCCTCGATCTCATATATCAAGTCCAGCTCGCTCAAGGCATCACAATAGCCATATTGATAGTCCACAACTTCCAAAAAGTTGTCTTCCTTATCAAAAAGACCCAGGAGAAAGTAGCCGTGGATGGGAACTTCCAAGGCATTTTGCAATGTAACATACACGTTTGCAGGGCTGCTGCGATTCACTAATTGGTACAAAAATTCTTCGTCTTCAGGAACGGGATCCACAAAGATATTGCTGGTCAATTCAAAGGCATCCTCATCCAACCAATTGCCACTGTAGGAGCGGGCAGCCTTAAAGCCACCCCAATGAGCCAGGGTGCGATTTTGATATTGGGATGTGCCGGGATCATTCACGATATAGGATGATGCAAGGTGTGCGGGACCATCACGCTTTACCACCAAAACCCAATGGCTGCGCTTGCCGCTCACCTGCACGATTACTTTGTTGCCCTTGTCCAGTTCCGTTGCCAGATAGTCCCAATCGTTTGTCCTGTTGATTTGGCTTTCCAATTCAAAGCCCAGCCCCTCGCCAAACATCTTTGCCGGCATTTCCCAGCGCATCAGGTTTCCGGAATATCCGCCATTACGCCTCAGCCAGGTATTCAGCTGGTCCGGAGTTACACGGGGGTTGGATGCTTCCGAATTGAGCAACATGGAGAGGCAGCTCAATACGCAGCCACTCTTGCCAATCGAAGTGGTGCCTTTTCCAAGGCTATTTTGTTTCCAACGGGAATCTGCCTGGGAATACCAGGTAAACCCGTTTGCAAGAAGGCTCATTGCCATTCCTGCCATTATTATTAGTGCATATACTTTTTTCATAATTAGCTTAACTCTCTTAAAGTTTTGAAAATCAAATTATTAAGCAATGCGAAACCATTAATGGGATGTATTGGATTCCGTCAAGACAAATTTATGCGTAATGTGGTTAACCCCTTATACTACATGGGAATAAGTGATTCTTGGAGCCGCTGCACCTTACCCCTCATCTCGCAATGTCTTCCCCGTTAGCCTCCCTTGTCTCACCCTTGTCTCGACAAGGGTGAGACAAGGGAGAGACAAGGGTGGTTAACAAGGAAGCTCCCACTTTTCACGTTTCAGAGGGGCGGCAAAAAAAACACTTGCCAAAATAGCCGCCTATTTATAATGTCTCTCAAAACAACCTGAGATGAGGGATACGATCCGGCATCGAGGGTGGAAACAAGACCATTCTATCCACTCCTGTGCCCGATCTCCCCGATCTCTTGCAAAGGATTTTACAATGGATATCAAACGCCACATTGTCACCATCGTTATCGACAATATCGAGACGGCATTTCAGCCAGTCTCAGACCTTTTACACAATTACGCACCCCATATCCTACTGCGTGTGGGCTATCCCATGCGGGATAAAAATGTATCGGCAATCTTTTTGGTGATAGATCTCAGCCTGGATGCAATGGGAGCTTTTAGTGGCAAATTGGGGCAGATTGAATCCGTAAATGTAAAATCCATCACCTTGAAAATATGACATTATAGGAGATAAATCATGAAGATCGACACCCAGGGAGTCAAATCCTTCATCCCCACCCAGAAAATTAACGAACTAATAGCTTCCGAGAGCCATGCGTCGGAATCCCGCATCCGCGAGATTATCGCCAAATCCTTGGATAAAAACCGCCTCAATCCGGAAGAAACCGCAGCCCTTTTATCCGTGACAGATCCCGAGCTGAAACACCTCATCCAGGAAGGCGCCAAAGAGCTGAAAGAACGCATCTACGGCAATCGCATCGTGCTCTTTGCCCCCCTTTATGTGGGCAATGAATGCATCAACGACTGCGTGTATTGCGGCTTTCGCATCTCCAATAAAGAGTGCCAGAGGGCAACGCTCACCCACCAGCAATTGATTGACGAGACCAAATCCCTGGTGGAATCAGGGCACAAACGCCTGATCATGGTGTATGGCGAGCACCCCATGTATAGCCCGGAATTTATCGCCGAAACAGTACAAACCGTTTATGATACCAAGTATAAAAAGGGCGAAATACGCCGCGTGAATATCAACGCCGCTCCGCTGGATATCGAGGGCTTTCGTACGGTGAAATCAGTGGGTATTGGCACCTACCAGATTTTCCAGGAAACCTACCACGAGGAAACATATGGCAAGCTGCATCCCAGCGGACCCAAAAGCAGCTATCTGTGGAGGCTGGATGGACTTGACCGCGCCATGCAGGCGGGGATTGACGATCTGGGCATCGGCGCTCTGATGGGGCTGTATGATTGGAAGTTTGAAGTGATGGGCTTGCTCTATCACACCATCCATCTGGAAGACCGCTTTGGTGTGGGACCCCACACGATTTCCTTCCCCCGCATAGAACCCGCCATCGGCACGGATTTTGCCCTGCATCCGCCTTATCAGGTATCGGATGAAGATTTCAAACTGTTGGTGGCAATCCTCAGGCTCAGCGTACCCTATACGGGTATGATCCTCACCGCCAGGGAACCCATCGCCATCCGCAATGAAGTGCTGCAATACGGCGTCTCGCAGATTGATGCCGGCTCCAGCATCGGAGTGGGAGATTACTCTGCCAAAGACGATGAATCCCGCCGCAAAAGCCAGTTTGTATTGGGCGATACCCGCAGCCTGGACGACGTGATCTATGAGCTTGCCCAAAGCGGACACATCCCCTCATTCTGCACCAGCTGCTACCGCGCAGGCAGAACCGGCGAACACTTCATGGAATTTGCCGTACCTGGCTTTGTGAAACGCTTTTGCACGCCGAATGCACTGCTCACCTTTGGCGAATACCTCTATGACTTCTCTTCCCAAAGAACTTTGGATGCAGGCTTGAAGCTGATAGATAAAGAGCTTGCCGCCATCGAGGACCCAGTGATGCAAAACGCCGTGAAAGAGAAGCTGGAAGAATTGAAGGCTGGCAAACGGGATATGTATTTCTAAGACGATATCCCTTATGAATATAAACGATATGGGTGCAGGAGACTGTGCCCTTTTTGGTTTAAACTCTAAAAGATCCAATCAAGGCAAATTGCAAACCTTGAGACTATGCTTACAAAATGATTCAGAACAATAAGCCTAAATATCGGGAAGGATATGAGAATGCAATTAAGTAGTGTAGTTCAGTTTCCCCGGATATTGGTATCCTGAATATCAAAGGTAAAGCCGCAGATAAGTCTGTTAAGCTAATTAATATTACAGCACCTCAATTTATCTTAATGGGCAAAAAAAGGGATTGGAGATTGACAAAATATTACCGCTCATTAAACTGGTTTTATTACAACTTGATCCCATTTCTTGCGGATTCTGATGGGGTCTTCAGGTGTGATTGCATCTGGAAAGGAGCTTAATTATGGAAGACAGATGGCTACCCGTCCATGAGAATGGTGTCTATCAAAGGAAGGATTATTAGTTAATGAGTAATTTCATCACCAATCAAGGTGCGGCACAGCTTAAAACCAGGCTTTCGACCCTGATCAAGGAAAGTCTGGATCTGAAGTTTTTGGTAGGCTTCTTTTATTTCTCAGGTATTTCAGAGCTGATTGATAGCTTGAAAGCGAACTCGGATCTATCCCTGAAGATACTTGTCGGCCATAATGTGGATTCGCAAAACTATGGTTTGGTGG
>JAAYQD010000168.1 GCA_012519465.1 Candidatus Cloacimonadota bacterium | reverse complement strand
TGAGGGGATTACGCCAGAGCTGTGGAATTATCACATTGGCGGCTATCAGGTGCTGCACAAATACCTCAAAGACCGCAAGGGAAAGACCTTGGCTGATCCCATCCATTATTGCCGTATTGCCACGGCTTTGGCGCATACGATAGAGCTGCAGGAGCAGATAGATGAGATTATTGACCCCGTGCTGCGTAAACCAAGGGACAGTGGACAGTGAGCAGGGTAAGGCGCAAAGCTGTAACCACTTGGTAACACTGGCTTTAGCCGGTCGTTTCGCTGACTTTAGTCGGCTTTACGTCCCGGAATTAACAACGGGTTACATGAACTGCAGGAATTAGGTTTGGAAGACAGACATATCTTGATGATTTATGTATAATACCACGGTGTTGAAAAGATGGTAAGTCCTTATCATAAAACCGGTTAAAACCGGTGGAACCACCGGCTGAAGACCAGTGTTACCGCTCGCTCTGCGAGCCCCAAAACCCAATCTCTTTCACCTAAGACCATGCGAGCGAAGCGAGCTCCCTAAGAGAGTCTCGGAGAGACGGCATTTTATATCAACCTTGAAAGTGTTTTATAAACCACTAATTTCACTAATTAAATAATTAGGCTAAGAAATCCTAAAACCTAACACCTTTTTATCTCCAATTCAAAATAGACTTGGCTTTAGCGAAGCCCCTGGCCTCTGGCTTCTGGTCTCTAACCTCTGGTTTGCAGCGCAAACCTAACGTTTCCCTTGACAAGCATCCCCCTTTAAAAAGACAAGTTCAAGATAAAAGTAATTCAATAGTAAAGAGGTAACTCATGAGATACGATGTCATTATCATTGGTGGTGGACCTGCCGGATTGAGCGCAGCCATTTATGCGGCGCGCGGCGGCTTGAAAACTGCCGTGTTTGAACGTGCCATTATTGGCGGACAGATCACCGTGACAGAAGATGTGGAAAACTACCCCGGTTTTGTGGAGCCGCTTTCCGGCTTTGAGCTATCGGAGCGGATGCGCACCCAGGCGGAGCGTTTTGGCACCGAGTTTTTTGATGAAGAGATAAATGCCATTGGGCTGGAAGGCTTGTGTAAAGTGGTGGAAACCGGCAGCCGCACCATGCGTGCCAAGGCTGTGATTTTGTGCACAGGTGCCCATCCCCGCCGTCTCAGCGTTCCCGGTGAAGAGCCTTTCACGGGGCGTGGCGTTTCCTATTGTGCCACCTGCGATGGCGCTTTGTATCGCGACAAAGTGGTGGCTGTGGTGGGCGGCGGAGATTCTGCCGTGGAAGAAGCCCTCTTCCTCACCCGCTTTGCCAAAAAGGTTTATCTGATCCACAGGCGTGATCAATTGCGTGCCCAGCAGATTATCCAACAGCGTGCTTTCAAAAACCCCAAGGTTGAGATCGTGTGGGATTCCGTGGTGCAAAAGATCCACGGCGACCAGATAGTGGAAAAGCTGGAAGTATTTAACCGTAAGACCAATGAAATCAGCTTTATCCCCGTGGATGGAGTGTTTATCTACGTGGGGATTTTGCCCAATAACGAGCTGGTGGAATCCCGCCTGGAGCTGGATACCTTCGGCTTTGTGATCACCGATGAATATATGCATACCAACGTGCCCGGCATCTATGCCGCCGGAGATATCCGCCACACCGTGCTGAGGCAGGTGGTTACCGCCACTTCCGACGGCGCCACTGCCGCCTGGAGCGCAGAAAAGTGGATCATGGAAAATTATGACGATGTGGAAGGAAACGAGGTTAAAGAAATTGCTGAGCAGTAAACAAATCCGCCAGTCATTTATCGATTTCTTTACCCAGCGGGCGCATCACTTTACGCCCTCCTCGCCCGTGGTGCCAGAAGATGATCCCACGCTGCTGTTTACCAATGCGGGCATGAACCAATTTAAGGATATCTTTTTGGGGCTGCGGCCTGCGCCCCATCCGCGTGCGGTGAATAGCCAAAAGTGCATCCGCGCCGGCGGCAAGCACAACGATCTGGAGGTGGTGGGCGCAGACGGTTATCACCACACCTTCTTTGAGATGTTGGGCAATTGGAGCTTTGCAGATTATTACAAGAAAGATGCCATCCGTTGGGCTTGGGAGCTGCTTACCGATGTGTGGAAGCTGCCCAAAGACAAGCTTTATGCCACCTGTCATGATAGCGATCAGGAGGCATTTGAATTGTGGGAAAGCGAAACGGATATCAATCCCCAGCACATCAGCTTTCATGGTGATGAGGATAACTTTTGGGAAATGGGAGAAACCGGACCCTGCGGACCCTGCAGCGAGATTCATATAGACCGCGGGGAAGGCAGCTGTGACATGAGCCACGTGCCGGGGCACGTTTGCGCCGTGAATGCCGGCTGTGCCCGCTATATCGAACTGTGGAACCTGGTATTTATCCAATACAAGCGAGAGCTGGACAGCAGTCTCACTCCCCTCACCAACCGCTATGTGGATACGGGAGCAGGGCTGGAGCGCGTTGCCCAGGTGATCCAAAACACTCAAAGCAACTATGAGACCGATCTCTTTATGCCCATCATCGAGAGGGTGGCGCAGCTATCGGGGCGTGCATACAGCCCGGAAGACGGCGTTTCCCACCGCGTGGTGGCAGATCATATCCGCTGTCTCTGTTTTGCCCTGGCTGATGGGGGATTTCCCTCCAACGAAGGGCGGGGCTATGTGTTGCGCCGCATCCTGAGACGCGCTGCCCGTCATGGCAGGCTGTTGGGCTTTAGAGAGCCCTTCCTGCATCAACTGGTGGATAGCGTGGTGGAGGTGATGGGGCATCACTTTACGGAGATTGCCGATAAACAGGAATATATCAAGACGGTGATCAAGGCAGAGGAAGAGCGCTTCAACCACACCCTGGATACCGGTCTGGAGCGTTTTGCCCAGATATATAAAGCCCTGAAAGGCGATACCATCAGCGGGCGCGATGCCTTCACCCTCTATGATACCTACGGCTTTCCGCTGGATCTGACGGTGATCTTGGCAGCAGAACACGGGCTGCAGGTGGACGTGGACGGCTTTGAAGAACAGATGCAAAGCCAGCGCCAAAGAGCCCGCGATGCCTCCAAATTTGCCCTGCAAATAGAAGATATTGAGTGGATAGAATTGGCTGAATCCACACCCACGGAATTTGTGGGTTATAGCCAGATGGAGTGCGCAGCCAAGATCCAGCGATATTATATAGGCGAAGATGGCTTGATCCGCATCCAACTGGATAAAACTCCATTTTATGCCGAAGCCGGTGGCCAGATAGGCGATACCGGCAGGCTGGAAAGCGAAGGCTTTGCGGCAGATATAGAAGACGTGCAAAAGTTTGGCGATGCCTTTATCCATATTGGACGCATCAGCCGTGGCGCACCCCATGGGGACGTGGTGATCGCCAAAATAGACGAAAGGCGCAGGCTGAATACCGCCCGCAACCACACGGTGACCCATATCATCCATCGCGTGCTGAGAGACCTCTTGGGAGAGCACGTTCAACAAAAAGGCTCCCTGGTAGCACCGGATTATGCGCGCTTTGATTTTACCCATCTGAAAGCACTTTCCAAAACCGAAGTGGAAGAGCTGGAGGCGCGCGTGAATCACACCATCTTGGCAAACCTGCCCGTCAGCACCGCCATCCTGCCCATCGCAGAAGCCCGCAAGCAGGGTGCAATCGCCCTCTTTGGCGAGAAATATGCCGATGATGTGCGCGTGTTGAGCGTGGAGGGCTTTTCCAAGGAACTGTGTGGCGGCACCCACGTTTCTGCCACAGGCCAGATAGGGCTGTTTAAGGTAACCTCCGAAAGCTCCATTGCCGCTGGCATCAGGCGCTTGGAAGTGATCACCGGCAATGCTGCCTTGGATTATGTATCCGCCCTGCAGGAAAGGCTGCACAACGTGGCAGGCATGCTGCAGGCACCGCAAAAGCTGTTGGAAGAAAAGCTGGATGCCCTCCTACAGCACAATAAGGAGCTGGAAGAAGAGGAGAAAAAGCAG
>JAAYQD010000167.1 GCA_012519465.1 Candidatus Cloacimonadota bacterium | reverse complement strand
GCTACCTGCCCTGCTATTGGTGGGCAGCTGTAAACAGCAAAAGAAAGATGGCGGCACAAGGTATCTGGTGCTTTCGCCCGAGGTGGCGGAGATTATGGCAGGGTTGGGGCTCACCCCCCAAATCGTGGGGCTTACCGAAGAATGCACATATCCTGCCGAATTTGCCGCCATCCCCAAGGTGGGTAAATTTGGGTTGATTCGCAAAGAAAGTGTTTTCGAGCTGGAGCCTGATATTATCTTTACCTCCGGTTTGGAGCAAGATGCCCTCAGTGCCGAGCTCAGAAAGCTGGATTATGAGGTGATCAGCATCCATCCCCGTTCCCTGGAAGATATGTATGCCGGCATCATCAATATCGGAGAGGTAACCAATACCACAAAGCGGGCAGAGCAGATGGTTGCAGAGCTGAAAGCTGCCGTTGCCAAGACCCAAGGCAAGGCCAAGGATATGATGAAGCCAAGGGTGTATATTGAGATCAATCGTGATCCACTGATGAGTGCATCCAACGATTCCTTTGTGGGGCAAGTAATCAAGGCTGCCGGTGGGGAGAATATCTTTGAGACCTTGGAGCGGGATTATGCCCGGGTGAAGCCTTAAGATGTGATCTTGGGCGCACCGGATATCATCATCTGCTATTCTCAAGATAGCATCACCAACATTATCAACCGTAAAGGCTGGCAAAATATCCCTGCCATCAAAAACGGGACGATCTATCAGGAAAGTGGAATTGATCCCGATCTCATCCAGCGGGCTGGACCACGGGTGGTGAAAGGCATAGAAAGGCTGTATTCCCTCTTTAAGGCTTGGGAACAAAACCAAGGAGAATGAAACGCCTCAGCCTTGCCGCCATCATCTTGGCGGCGCTTGCCATTAGCATCCTGTATCTTTTCATAGGCAGCCCATCAGCCTTCATTTTGTGGCAGGTGAGAGTGCCCAGAATGCTATTGACTTTACTTACAGGCATGGTTTTGGGTGGCGTGGGCTCCGTATATCAGCTGATGTTAGGCAATCCTCTGGCAGAGCCGTATATCCTGGGCATCTCTTCAGGCTCGGCTTTTGGCTCCATCTTGTTTGGGGTGTTGGGTCTAATCGTCCTGATGCCTCTTGGTGGCTTTGCCGGTGCCATCCTCACTTTGTTTATAGTGTGGAGCCTGGCAAGACGCAGAGGACATTTTGAGCGGGGGAGGCTCCTGATAGGCGGGGTGATCGTGGGCATGTTCTTTGCCTCTGGCATCTCGCTATTGATGTACCTCTTCAGAGAAGATACGGTGATTATTCTGGGTACTTTGATGGGCAATCTGGGCAGAATCTTTTCCTTTAATGAGTGGCGGGTATTCTTGGTTTTGGCAGGCTTGAGCGTGCTCGTCCTCATCTGGCTGTACCGCCAATCCGTGAGCCTGGATGTGCTGAGCAGTGGGGACGTATTTGCCGGCTCCGTGGGGATAGATGTAAGCAAATTGCGCAAAAGGATATTTGTATTGTCCTCCCTCCTCATCGGCATCGTGGTAAGCTATGGAGGGATCATCGGCTTTGTGGGTTTGATAGTTCCCCATGTGGCGCGCTATTATACTGGCTCCATGCAAAAGAAGGTGTTTCCCGTGGCTGCCTTTTTGGGCGCCTTCTTCCTTCTCTTTTGTGATCTGATAGCACAAAGAATCACCGTTTTGGAGCTGCCTGTGGGGGTAATTACCTCAGCTATTGGCAGTCCTTTCTTTATGTGGTTGATGCTGAGGGATAACGGATATAACAAAGCCATCTGAGTAGCATTAGATTCCGTGCCAAGCTTTTTTATTGACACAAAGGGCTGGCTTAAAAAAGGTGATTGAATAGATAAAAATTGAAAGAGAGAGATCAAATGAAGATGAACGGAAAACCTTGGACGCCCACCATAACCTTGGCAAAGCTGTTTGAAGAGCAGAACCAGTTTTACGATGCCCTTGCCGCCTATGAATTGATCAGCCAGACGGATTCCTCTTCTCAGGTTCGAGAGAGGATCGAATCCTTGCATATCCGCATTTTGAATGATCCCTCCAATCGCTATGATCCCCGCATAGAGCAGCTCTTTACCCCGGAAGAGCTTGCCTATCTGAAGATATTGGATCACAATGGTTTTGGCAATATGTCTGCCGCCCGGTCAATGAGCGACGGCAACATCGTGGAAGGCATTATCTTGGAAGAAGACGATGATTT
>JAAYQD010000166.1 GCA_012519465.1 Candidatus Cloacimonadota bacterium | reverse complement strand
GAAGATTCGTTCGTTGCGCTGCCTTTCCCGGGAGTCTGGCGGGTCTTGGATATGCCACTGAAGGAGGGTGGAGAGCTTGCCATAATAAGGCTGATGATTAGGCGAGCTATTGATGTAATCCACCAATTCCAGATCATAGCTGGTATCCGTTCCCTCATAGCGCACAGCCATATACATCATCATGCGTGCCACATCCCCCTTGTCCTCATCTCTGGGTTCCCAAATAAAGGTGTCAGTAAAACAGCCTGTAACGCTATCGTATCCAGGGTAAGGGGAGGCATCGGTATGAGGAGTGGAGCCCATATCAAAATCACGGTTGCCTTTGGAGGAATTGACCGTGGCATCGCAGGGTCTGAGGTGATGGAGGTCTGTGCCTGCAGGTGCAGTATCGCCAAACCCGCCGTGGCTCTTGCTCCAGGTGTGTTCACGGTTCCACTGGGTGGTTCCTCCACCCTGATGGCTGATGGGGACGCTCCAGCCGGTGTAAATCTCGATGATATTGTTGGGGTTATCCGGGTCTTGATCTGTATAAGCCAATTGTGTCCACAAGGCATTGTAGGAAAACCAGGTGCTGTGGGTGGTGCGTAGGAGGGTATGCAAATTGCTTTTGAGCGTAGTGCCATAGCCATAGATGCCGTCATAATAGCCTAATTGACTGGTATCGGTGGTGGTGGCGGTGATGGGGTTATCCATGGCAGTGGTGCTGAGGTATTTGGTCTGTGCGCCGGAGCCGTTAAATTCGTAAATCCTGAACCAATAGGCGGTATCGGGCTGGAGGCCGCTCACCATACAGCCGTTATAGGGTGCATCCTCGATAATCTGGGTGCTGCCCTTGAAGATCACCTGCTCTCCGCTGCCGCCATACACGGGGTTGGCGCTGGGATCGCTGCCATCAGCAGGAGTGGTGAAGCTATTGACGGTATTGATCTTCACAATCCTGCGGGCGCCATTGCCGGGGGTCCATTCCAGGCTCATCATGTCATTTGCCGGATAGGCGATGATGCCGGATGCCTGCACGGTGGGCGTCTGCACTTCCTCGGAGCCTCCCGCAAAGGTGTGGGTGCCGAGGTCGTCAATATAATCCCTGTCATAGAGGTTCCACTCCATAGCTAAGGTAGTGAAAGCCATCACTCCGGTTCCTGTGGGATTGACCGTGATGCCACCGCTCACTTCCGGCTTGCGCACCAAGGTCTTATCCAAGGTGCTATAGCCTCCGGCGGCGGTCCAGGCAGTACCCGGATCGTCGCCAATCACGCCGAAGATATCCACATAGTCTCCCGTGGAGATCTTTTGCAGGGCGAGGGCATCGTCACCGTTGAAGTTGCAGACGCTGTTATGGGTGATATCCGCCACCGCCAGGATATCCTGATTGGAAGAGCCGTGCGCCAAGACAAATACATCCTGATGTGCCAAAATGCCGCTGAGGGCAAGAGTTTGGCTGGGTGTAGGCGAGCCGTTTGTAAAGAGGATGACCTTGTAATCTGAGAGGTCCACCTCTTGACCGGTGCCGTTGAAGATTTCCAGGGCTTTGTTGTTGCTGCTGCCTTCAATGTATTCGGAGAAGAACAGATCGCTGGCATACCCACCTCCGCCTCCAGAGGAGACACTGCCATATACCTCCACATTTTGGGCAGTGGCGCCGGTGCTGGTGTGAACTATGTTTCCGCCATAGGTGCCGCCATTTTCTCCGGTCATCCTCACCCAGATATCACCGCTGAATGTGGGACTGAGGGTGAGGATGGGGTAAAAGGTCGTATCATCCGTAGAGAGCTGGAAACCGCTGGGGGCGGTCACTTGGATATTTGCGTTCAAGTTGTGCCCGCTCAGCTGATAGTTTTGGCTGGCTGAGGGTTGTCCCATGGTGGTGGAAAAGGGCGCCAGAGAGGCATTGGTATGGATCTGCGGTTCATCGCTGATCTCGGTATGGATATCCAGATTGGTAAAACCTATTTGTTTTCTGGTGCCAGAAGTGCCGGCACTGGTAGTGAACCAGGAAAGCGTAAAGATGGCACCCGGGGCGATACTTAAGGCACCCAAGGTGGCAGTCAGATTCTTGTTGATATTCTCCGCGGTATCATATTCCAGCTCTGGAATCACAGTGCCATCCAGCTTTACCACCCATTTGGGGGTGCCTGATTGGTTGTTTCTTTCCACCTTGCCATCATAGGAGATATGTAGCGAGGTGATGGTGTCGCCGGTGGTGTTCCAGAGGGTGAGGGAGGCAGTGAGGTTATCGTTGGGTGCAGAGCTGGTAAGCTGCATACCAAACACTCCATTGCCCCTCAATCCGCCAGCACTTCCCGCACCAAAATCCCCTCCATAAGCATATGTATCGCTCAATTCCCAACCCGGGGGCAGGGTTTCTGCGCTGACAAAGCCGGAGAAATCTTCTGTAAAGCTGCCATCAAAAGAGGTGATATAGGAGATAACGTTGCCGTCGGCCCTAAATTGTGCCGTGGCACCTCCTCCCTGATGGGTGATGTTTTGGTTATATTCTCCCACCGTCAAGCCTGCTTTCAGCCGGATATATACTGTTTTGCTGAGCTGACCGCCCGTATAGGGAAGCTGCAAAGTGGAGCTGAAGCTGCTGCCAGTGGTGGAGTATTCATAAGCAGAGGATGATAAAATAGTGATATTGCCGCTGAGGGGGCTGAGATCAGTGCCCGTCACGGTGTAGCTCTGCGCGATTGAGGGTCCGGAGCCCTGTTCGTAACCAAAGCCGGAGAGGCTGCCCGGATTGAAGCTGAGCAGGGGGACACTTGGTGTGTAATCCGTGAGGGTGATATCATCTATATTAAGGCGTTTATTGGTGGTTCCAGATTCCGTGTGGCGTTTGATGCGGATGCGGGCATTGCCAGCCTCATTTATCGTTTCTGAAAAAGTCTGCACCACATCGGAAGCAGGGGCGGTGAAGACCTCACCCACCTGAATCCAGTTAAAACCGTTATCCGTGCTATACTCCACCTTCCAATCCACTTGACCTTCTGTGCCATATCTGCGATACTGGAAGCTGATGGTGCCAATACCGTTTGACTTATCTTCAACCATCGTCATGGCAGAAGCGCCGTAGCCTCTGAGGCGGGCGGCACGGGTTCCGTTGTACCAATCAGCATCAGTTGAGCCCACTGGGCCAATCAGGACTTCCGTCAAATCCCATTTTATACCGCTGAGGGTGACATTACCGCTGGCATAAGCACTTTTCGTCTCGCCTTCGCCCTCAAAATCAACCACATATTGGCCAAAGACAAGGCTTACCAACAGCAGTATGCCTCCCATGATGAGCATGCGCTTTTTCATCTAATCTCCATATTTAAATTACGTTACGTGATGTTGGCAGCACTCGGGCGGCAATCCAAACAACACTGTATATTATATAGGCTCCGGATCTTTAATAGATGCCAGAGCAGTGATGCCGAAGGGCGATGCTGCCATTTACAACAGCGTCGCCATGCGGCAGATTGATATATACATTAATGATACCTTATCTTACATGAGCAGAAAACAGTCAAGTTGAATTATTTCATCAGCCTAAAACACGGTAGATGCAGTATCTGTAATGCAGGCTGGATGGGGAAAGATGATGCGGCTGAGTTGTTTGCCAGGGGTGAGCTTTTGTGTAATATGAGAAAATATCCAAAGAGATTAAACAAGCGTTGTTTATAAATTTCCACAGCCCGAGAGCCACTGTCCACTAATTCATCTTGACATGATTGATTGCTGTGATATATTTCGCTTTGGCAAGGATGAAACGGATTCGACGGTTCGCCACGACGCCTTTTCTATCCTTGTGAAGACAACGTAAAGTATGGAGCAACACAATATGACGCTCGCCATATTGGAAACACTTTCATATACGGCGAGGGGATTTCTATTGGATGAAGACAGGGGCGATGCGTCTATTTCCGGGTCTTCCAGCAATGGTTTTCACAGCTGCCCTCTCCATCATCCGGGAGAATGTAGATAATGAAGAAGATCATCATTCTGACGTTGGCTCTCCTGGTGATAGTCTCTGTGGCAGCGGATGTGGTGATAGGCACCGGTATGGAAACCTCCTATTTTCCTTTTAATGATTATTATGCACACTCCCACTCTCAATACTTATATCTGGCATCAGAGATTGGCGTGCCACAGGGCGGCACCATCACCCATCTGAAGTGGTTTAGGGACGATGTGGGGGCAAATCCCAACGCCATCGGCACCACTCAGATTTGGCTGAATGAAACGATCTTGGATAATATCTCCGTGTGGCAGGAGGCAGGAACGCCGGTGGCGGAGATTGATAATATAGATTTGGGCAGCGGCG
>JAAYQD010000165.1 GCA_012519465.1 Candidatus Cloacimonadota bacterium | reverse complement strand
TTCCCTGTGCCGGAAAAGGATACCGCCAAGATGTATCTTATCGATGAGGTTGTGGACGACTGGATGCTCACATTTATGAGATTGGACCCTGCTTTATACCTGGAAAAGGTGACCATCCCAGTGCTGGCGGTGAATGGGGATAAAGACCTGCAAGTGGAAGTTCAGCAGAATCTTACTGCTATCCGGGAGGCATTGGAAAGAGCTGGAAATCCAGACTTTACAACCATAGAGTATGAGGGATTGAACCACCTCTTTCAGCATACTGAGACGGGTAATCCCAACGAGTATATCAAGATTGAAGAGACCTTTGCCGTGGAGGTGATGGAAGATATCGTGGAGTGGATTCTGGAAAGGGAATAATATCCCATCACAGACAGGCCTGCCTTGCTTCCCTATTAGATGTGGTTGTGATGCCGTTGTCTCTCCCAGCAAACCGCTGGGTATCGCAACCACATCGCAAGCGCATCTAAAGGGCAGGTTTCAGGTGCCAGGTTACAGGTTTCAGTAAAGAGGCGGATCACAGCTCCAGATAGATGGTACCTTCATAGCTGTAGCGGATGGAGGGGGCATGCCGCTGTAGTCTGTCCAAAGCCTGGGGATGGGGGAAGTTGAAGCGGTTCCTTTTACCCACGCTGATCCATGCTTCACGTGGGCTCACTTGGCGCAGGAAGCCTTCCGTGGAGGAGGTCTTGCTACCGTGATGCGCCACCTTCAGATAGTCCACGTCCAGATATTCGGGATAGCGGTTTAGCAGCCAGGCTTCCGAGGCGGATTCGATATCTCCGGTAAAGAGCAGGGATTTATCCTTGTGTTGCATACGAAACACAATGCTGCGGTCATTTTCATTATCCGTCTGCCAATGGCGGTCTGGATGCAGGAATTTGAAATGCAATTGGTCTATTGCCAGGCTGAGGGTGTCTGAAACCACCAGTACCTCGGTATCGGCAAACCAGCCCACCTCCCGCCACAGCTGATAGAGCTGGGAGTTCTGCAGCTCGTCAGTAACAATCAGCCTCTTGATGGGAATTGAGGTGATGAGCGCCGGCACGCCTCCCGTGTGATCCGCATGAGTGTGGGTGAGGATGAGATCGTCCAGCTGGCGGATGCCCTTGCGCCTCAGCCAGGGCAGCAGCTTTCTGCCCGCCCAGCTATTGGTATCCAAGGCTTTGATGGGGTCGCGCTCTGCCTCCCAAGTGTATTTGCCGGGGCCACTATCCACCAGGATGGTATGTCCGGAGGGGCTTTGGATAAGGGCACAATCCGCTGTACCACAATTGAATATCCACACTCCTCCTCTGTGGGGACGCAGCAGGGGAAATACCAGAAGGAGCAGCAAACCCACCATCCACAAGGAGAGGCTGAAGCTCCAGGCGGGGCGTTTCTTGCGTCTTAGCCAGATTAAAAAAGGCAATAGCAAGAGTGCCATCCCTATCGCCGGTCCCATTCCTATCCAGAAATTCTCCACCTTAAAAGGCAGGGAGGCGGAGATGACAGCCACTTGTTCAAACAGCCACAGCACAGCCAGATAGCTGTGGTAAAAGCCCGCCCCGATGATGCCGGAGGGATCAAAGATAAGTATCAGGATGGAAAGCGGCAACAGCATGCCAATGAGGGGAACGCCTAAGATATTGCCAAAGACTCCGTTCAAAGAGCCTGTGCCCATTGTGTTCAGCGTGAGCGGCAGGATGGCGAGGGAAACCATGAGATTGAGCAGCAAATAGTTTGCCAGCCTTTCCATACCTCTTTTCCAGAGGCTGTGTTTGCTTGCCTCCGCATGCCAAAGCCTGATCCGGGGCAATGCCAAGAGGATGATGCCCACGCTGATAAAGGATAGCTGCAGTCCCAAATCAAACAGCTGATCGGGATTGGCAAGGGTGATGATAAAGAGGCTGAGCGACAGCATTTGCAGGGAGGATACCTTGCGCCCCAGCCAGCGCGCCAGCACGCCGATTGAGATCATGAGTAGCGCCCTCGTGATGGGCGCCGCCCAATAATTGAGAGCGGCAAAGCCCGCCAATATCAAGAGGATAAACGCATCCAACAGCCTCCGCGGCAAGAGTCCTTTCAGGAATACCAGCAGCATGGCATAGATAAACCACACATGCAGCCCGCTCACCACTATCAGGTGTATCATGCCTCCCTGTTGCAGCTCCTCACGATATGCCTTTTTGGCGCTTTGATCCGAGAGGAGCAGTGCCTTGGCGATGTCTGCATGGTGGGAGGCGTGTCTATCCAGCCTTTCATACATCCAGCTGCGTATTTGGGTGATGGGCAGGGCTCGGCTATCGGCGGTAAGCATCTTCAATTCCGCACGAAGATCAGCACTGGCGGTATAGCGGGAGGGATAGATATCCAAAATGGGATCACGGGAGAGTGGCCGCACCCGGATTATCGCTTCATACACTCCACCCACCTGCAGGCTATCAGGATGATACAAGAGCAGTTTCAGCCTCATATCCGCTCCGGCAAAGCGGCGCAGATCCATCTCATAAGTATGTTCGCTAAATGCCCTGTTTACCGTAAAGCTCCCCTTTTGCACCAGTTCGCCCCTTGAATGCAGGCTTTGCAGCAGCACCGTCTCTTCCGGGCTTTGGATGGTGATGCGCAGGATGCCGGCAAAAAGGCACAGCATCAAGAGCAGCCACAAACGCAGGCGGGGGATGAAGAGAGCAGCCAGCACCAGCAGGGTGGAGACTGCCAAAAAGATGTATTCCCCGCCCTCATAGCCTTTGCCCAACACCAAACCAACAAGCCAGAAAAGCAGCGGCCACAGGATGGGAGCTTTGCCGGAGCTCTCGGTTTGCACTGCGCTATCTGGCATGGATATGGG
>JAAYQD010000164.1 GCA_012519465.1 Candidatus Cloacimonadota bacterium | reverse complement strand
TGGTTGGTGGGGTTGGGCTTGGCAGGCGGGGTGGCTTGTTTGGGCTCTTTGGTATTTGCCTTGGGCTGGGCGAGATTCACCTGGATATCGCTGAATTCCGGCTCACTTGCATCCTCTTCCACCATGTCAATCTCAGACATCTGGCTCCAGCTCACCTCATACCAGGGCTGTTCCTGCATGAGTGGCAGGTAATAGAGCATCATCACGATGAGCACAATGAGGTGCAAACCGGCAGAAATGCCCAAAGGGATGTAGCGACGATATTTATCTGGCATTTTTATGTTTGATGGGCTCGGTGGCGATAAAGATACGTTCAAAACCGGCACTGCGGATCACGTCCATGAGGGTGATCACATTTTGCAGCTCTGTGTCTTGGGCGGCAGAGATGCGCACCACTTGGTTTTTGGAGGCAAATTGGGGTTTGATGGCATCTGCCAGGGTGAGGATGGTGTGACGCTCTTCCAAAAACAAGATGGATTCGTTACTCTCGAAGATCACATGCAGTATTTGGGGGGCTTGGGTTTGGGCGGATGAGGAGGCGGGCAGCTTGATGGGCAGGCCAGTCTGAGCGGCAAAATTGGAGGAAAGTAGAAGGAAGATGATCAAGAGGAACACCACATCCGTCATGGATATCAACACTGTGGTGCTGATCTTTTGTTTGGATGATTTGATCTTCATGATGCTTACTTTTCGCTTGCCTGATAGCGGATGAGGTATTCCAATGCCTCTTCCTGCATGGATTTGGCAAATGCTTCCAGGTTTTGCACGATGTCGTTGTACAAAATGATGGCGATGATGCCCACCACCAGGCCACCGATGGTGGTGAGTAGCGCTTCCCAGATGCCTCCTGCCAACACGTTGATATCGATCCCATTCTGGCTTTGACCCTGGATATTCATGAAGACCCTCACCATGCCTATCACGGTTCCCAAAAATCCAATCAATGGGGCAACGGCGGCAAAGGTGGAAAGCCAGCCCATGCCTCGCTCCAGCTTCTGGATCTCTCCATTGGCTGAGGCTTCCATGCTTTCCTTGATCAAGTCCAGATCATCGGTGGAAGAGTTGTAGAGCTTGTTTAGCATGGCTCCCAAGGGGGAATTGATGCCATATACGCGCAGGATGGCACGTATATTATCCAGCTTGTCTTGCTGTTGCAGAGATTCCTTGATCTTCAGGTTGGCATTTTTGGCTGTGCGCAAGGCACGGTATTTGTCTATCACGATGGCAATCACCGCAATGGAAAGCAGCAGCAATACATACATCAGTATGCCGCCTCTGAGGAATAAATTGAATACCGTCATCGTTTGTTACCTATTTTATGATTGTTGTAAATGATGAAAGGCGGGCAGAAATCAGGCTTCCGCCCGCCAGTGATGTTATAATTCAGGATTAACTGGTGTTATCCGTTCTGCTGTTGGAAATTGCGCATGAATTCGCCCAAAGCGTGAGCTGCGGGCAGAGGCAGGGAGTTATATGTGCTGGCGCGGCATCCGCCCACGCTGCGGTGTCCCTTCAGGCCGATCATGCCGTTGCTGGCTGCTTCGGCGATGAATTTGGCTTCCAGCTCTTCGGAGGGAAGGCGGAAGGTGATATTCATCAAAGAGCGGTCTTCAGCATCCACGGTGCCTCTGTAATAGCCACCGGAGGAATCAATTGCGTCGTAGATATACTTGGCTTTGGCGATGTTGTTTTGATCCACTTTCTCCAGACCGCCAAAGTTTTCCACCCATTTCAGCACCAATCCAATCATATAGATGGTGAAGGTGGCAGGGGTGTTGTACATGGAGCCGTTCTTTGCCATCAGCTGATAATCCAGCATGGAGGGCAAACCGGGGATGGCTTGTTCCAAGAGGTCTTTCTTGATGATGACCACTGCTGTGCCGGAGGGACCTACGTTTTTCTGGGCACCGGCATAGATGAGAGAATATCTCTTGGCATCGATGGGTTTGCTCATAAAGTTTGAAGACATATCAGCGATCAAGGGGATGCCTGCAGGCACGTCTGGATCGGTCTTCCACTCTGTACCATAAATGGTGTTGTTGGTGGTGATATGCAGGTAGCTGGGGTTGTCTGACAGCTCGAATCCTTTGGGAATATAGCTGAATTTGCGATCTTCACTGCTGGCTGCCACGTGGTAGGGTTTGCCTAATTTTTTCATCTCGTCGATGGCTTTCTTTGACCATACGCCAGTGTGGATGATATTCACTTCTTTACCTTCAAAGGCAAAGTTCATCGGCACCATCAGAAACTGCATGCTGGCGCCACCTTGCAAAAAGAGCACCTCATAATCATCTCCCAGACCATAGATGCGCTTTACAGCAGCGTATGTCTCATCGATGATAGCTTGATATTCCTTGCTGCGATGGCTCATTTCCATCACTGACAGGCCCATTCCTTTGTAGCTAAAGAAATCTGCCTGGGCTTCACGCATTACCTCTTCCGGCAAGACAGCCGGGCCGGCGTTGAAGTTGTGTACACGTTCCATTGTATCCTCCTGGATAGTTATTTTTGTGCTTTGGGACAAGGTTTTCAAAGGGCTTGTTTTAAGGCAAGTGTTTTTTTGGTTTTTAAAAAATATGTTGACGTAAAACGCCCCTATGGATTTATGTGTTTAACGGTTATATATATGCTACACAATTTATTAGAGAATATCAAAGTCGTGCTGGCCTCTGCCTCCCCCCGTCGTCTGGAACTAATCAAAATGATGGGAGTAACCCCTTTGGTGGTCCCCTCTTTAGCCCCAGAACAGGATAATGGAAAGACGCCGCGCCTCAAAGCTCTGCAAAATGCACAGAGCAAAGCCACCTCCGTTGCCCAAAACATGGATGAAGACTGCCTCGTGGTGGGAGCTGATACCTTGGTGGTGTTGGATAACATGATATTGGGCAAGCCCAAAGACAATCAGCAAGCAGCCGAGTATCTCAGGATGCTTTCCGGCAAAGACCACCTTGTATACACTGGCCTGTGTGCCATCCATCATCAGCGCATTTACAAGACATGGGAAAAGAGCAGCGTGCGCTTTGCCCCGCTGAGCGATGACGAAATCCAAAGCTACCTGCTAACCAACGAACATATAGACAAAGCGGGTGCCTATGGCATTCAGGGCTATGGTGCCCAGTTTATCAGCAATATCAGGGGCTGTTACTTTAACGTAATGGGCTTCCCCATCCACAAGTTTTACAGGCTCTGCCTCCAGATATTGGCATGATCATCCACAATGCCCGCTTCTATATCAATGATAGCTTTTTGAGTGATATCAAAGCCATTGAGGTTGCTTCCGGCAGGATCACCCGCCTTTTGGACAGCACCCCTGAGGTGTTGCCACCAGGAAGCATCGATCTGGGCGGCCACTACGCCTATCCGGGCTTTATAGACACACATACCCACAGCATTTCAGGAGGCATCTACCGAGGTGGGATAGACCTGCAAAACTGCCCCGATCTGGCCACCCTGGCTGATATGATCAGGGATGCGGCAGTGCGCCAGGAGAAAGGCTCCCTGCTATTTGCTTGGAACCTTGATGAAACCTACTTGAAAGAAGGCACCTTCCCCAGCCAGCAGCTGCTGGATAGCCTGGCGCCTGATCACCTCTTATTACTAAGAAGAATAGATGGCCACAGCTGCATGGCATCCACCAATGCCCGCAAGCTAATACCCGGCATCCAATCCCCTGAGGAAGTGCTGAAGGGCGCAGATAACGACCTCGTTGCCAATTGGTTTCACAATAGCCTGGATGAAGCCGCCATCATGCATGCCTATCACAATGCAGCCCAGACGGCGATGGAAGGCGGATTCTGCACTGTTCACACGATGATTGGTGATGCCGAGGAGAGTATAGACCATTACCGCTTTTTCTGTCAGAATAAACACTCCCTGCCCATAGAATACATCCCCTATCCCCAGAGTTTTAGCATCAAAGCCGCATTGGAAGCAGGTGCCACGCGCATAGGCGGCTGCATCCTGGCTGATGGCTCCATCGGCAGCCACAGTGCTGCTTTGAGCGCAAACTATGCCGATGCACCCACACGGGGCAAGCTCTATCGCTCGAATGAGTTTTGGAGCCACTTCATCAGCACTGCCCACAGGCATGGCATGCAGGTGGCTGTCCACTGCATTGGAGACGATGCCATCCGCCAGATAAATGACATCTACCTGCAGCTCAACCAGAGCGCACCTGCAGACCTCCGCCACCAGCTTATCCACTGTGAACTCACTCCCGATGACCTCGTGCAAGAGATTCATGCCTCCGGAGCAGCAGCGGTGATGCAACCCGCTTTTGACCTCTATTGGGGAGGAGAGACAGGCTTTTATTCCCAGCGTCTGGGAGCCTCCCGCACCCGCATCATGAACCGCTTTGCCAGCCTCATGAAAGCCGGAGTGTGCGTAACGGGCTCCTCCGATTGGTATATCACGCCAATGAATATCGCCATGTCCATCCACGCCCTCATCAATCATCACAACCCTGATGAACGCCTCAGCCCCCAGGATGCCATCAGGATTTACACCCAAAACGCCGCCTGGCTTAGCCACGACGAAGCTCGCCTGGGCAAGATTGAGACAGGTTTGCAAGCCGATTTTAGCGTGCTTGATACCGATCTCACAGCCCCTTTCGAGCATGGCAAGGTACAGGTTAAATACATCATCAAAAAAGGAAAGCAAGTCAATGTTAACACGTCGCATAGCTCTTAACGCTGGAGATCTCAACGCCATCATGGATCTTGAGACCAAACTGCATCCCCAGGGCGATCTGACAGATGTTTACAAGCTCCTCTGTCAAGCATATTATGGTCCCAGCCATATGGGCAAGGAACTGACGCTTATTCAATCCAGTCTGGAAAAGGAACTGGGCAAAAAACGCAAAATATACATGCCTGTTATACAGGATATTGGCAATAGGAAGGGCTTTTACAGAATCTCGCTGGATCTCATCCCATACTTTCCAAAGCCGGATTCCGAGCCCATCCCCCTGTCTTCTTTGCCCAAAAAGTTAGTCAAAAAGAAGACCGAACCATGGCAGATAGAGCTTGTATCGCAGATGATACTGGATTCCTGCTTGGAAATGGACGTGGATCTGAGGTCTTGGAAATCCACCTGGCGCCGTCTCTGGTCCCGCATCGAAGCGCGCTACAAACCCGCCGAAAGTGTGGTGAAGATAGTGCAACAGCATGTGGCGGAAGCCGCCATCACCCACCATTCCAAGCGTTTTAAAGATAGCTACCAGCCCCACTACCGGATTTTGCACCACAAGGTGCTCAAACGCTCTTTTGACATAGATGCCTAAATAAGGAATAGCCAATGAAGCAGACACGCGTTCGCTTTGCCCCCTCTCCCACGGGTTTCCTGCATATCGGCGGACTCAGAACCGCCCTCTACGACTACCTCTTTGCCAAAGCGCAAGGTGGAGCCTGCATCCTCAGGATTGAGGATACAGATCAATCCCGTCTGGTACCCGGCGCCACCGAAAACCTCATCTCCTCCCTCCATAGCCTGGGCTTGGATTATGATGAAGGTCCCGGCATCGGCGGGGACTTTGGCCCCTACGTTCAATCCCAACGCCTCCAGCTCTATCACAAGGAAGCGGCAAGGCTGGTGGAAAGCGGAGATGCCTATCACTGCTTTTGCACGGCAGAAACCCTCTCCGAAATGCGCACCCAACAGCAGGAGAGAAAGGAATTTGTAAAGTATGACCGCCGCTGTCTGCATCTGAATAAAGACGAGGTTGCCGCCAGAATCGAAGCTGGCGAAAAGCACGTCCTGCGCCTCAAAATGCCCGATGAGCGCATCTTTGCCTTTGACGACCACATCCGCGGCAGAGTGGAGATGGACGCCAATCAATCAGACGACCAGGTGCTGCTCAAATCCGACGGATTCCCCACCTATCACCTCGCCGCCGTGGTGGATGACCATTATATGCAGATTTCCCACGTAATTAGAGGCGAGGAATGGCTCTCCAGCACCCCCAAACATATATGGCTCTATGAATGCCTGGGCTGGCAGCCGCCGGAGTGGGTACACCTGCCCCTCATCCTCAATCCAGACCGCTCCAAGCTTAGCAAGCGCATGAACGACGTCTCTGTGGAAAGTTATCTACAAAAGGGCTACCTCCCCGAAGCCCTCCTCAATTTTATCGCCCTCCTGGGCTGGCATCCGGCAGACGACAGGGAGCTGTATAGCTTGGAGGAACTGTGTCAGATCTTCAGCCTGGAAAGGGTGAGCAAAGCCGGAGCCGTATTCGACCTCACCAAGCTGGATTGGATGAATGGTCACTACCTGCGCAGCCTGCCTCTGGATACCGTGATAGAGCGCAGCAAACCCTATTTTGAGGAGCAAAACCTGCCCCTGCCCCAGCTGGAAGTACTGAAGCTGATGGTGGAAGCCGCCCGCGAACGCTCCCAGCTATTGCCCCAGATTGCCGAATACGCACGCATCTTCATCTCCCCCGCTCCCCTCAGCGAGGCAGATACAGAAGTAATCCAATCCGAAAGCTCGCAAAAGGTGCTGCAGTGGTGGGCAGAGCAATTGCCCCCACAATTCCCCCTGAATGCTGAAAAGGTGGATACCCTGGTCAAAGAAGGCATCGCAGCAACCGGCTTGAAAGGCAAGGCATACTACACTCCTCTGCGCCTGGCTTTGATAGGCCAGCCCCATGGACCGGATATGCCCACCACCTTCGCCATCTTGGGTGATGACAATGCCTTGGGGCGTATCCAAAGCCATATAATCTAAGAAAATATAAACATATAAATAGCCCGCTTCGCATCATCAGGCAAAGCGGGCTATTATTATTTTAGTTTAGGTTTATTTGGTTGGTAATGTGCTACGATCTGCCTTGGCAATCTTATCTTGAGGTTTGTAAGACCATCCTTTCACGGGGTCATAGTGCAACACTGTAACCGTCCATAGATCATCATCTTCCAGGTAGA
>JAAYQD010000163.1 GCA_012519465.1 Candidatus Cloacimonadota bacterium | reverse complement strand
TGTTTGGCTTGGAAAGCGGACTGGCAGTGAAGGATTTTGACGTCTTGGGCATCACCCTGCAGAGTGAAATAAACTATAGCAGTGTGTTGGAACTGATTGATGTTTCCCAAATCCCTGTATTGGCAGCCCAAAGAGAGGAGCATCATCCAATAGTGTTGGCAGGCGGACCCTGCGCGTCTAACCCCTTGCCATTGAGTGAGGTAGTGGATGTGTTCTTTATTGGCGAAGCGGAAGAAGCTATCTCAGAAATAGCCGCCATCATCAGCCAGACCTCCTCCCGCTCAGAGCGGCTGGCTCGCTTGGCTGAGGTTTCCGGCTGCTATGTGCCCCGCATCCATGATCCCATCATCGCCAACGACCCTTCCTTCAGGATAAAAGCCCGCAAATACAATGCCTTCCACACTGGTGAAAAGCTGCATCAACCGCAACTTCTCTCCTGGCAGCTTGCCACCCATAACCGTTATGTGGCGGAGATTATGAGGGGACGTTCGCGCGGGTGCCGCTTCTGTCAGGCAGGCTTTATCTATCGCCCTGTGCGGGAGCGCAACCCACAGGATATCCTGTCAAAGCTGTTGGATGAAGTGCAAAAGAGCGGCTGGGACGAGGTGGGACTGATGTCGCTTTCTTCCAGCGATTACACCTGCATCCAGGAGCTGTTGACGCTCCTGTGGGAAAAGCTGGATGCACGGCGCACCCATGTTTCGCTTCCTTCATTGCGGGTGGATAGCCTGCAGCCGGAATTGGTGCGGCTGATGGGGGAATTAGGACGGGAAGGGCTCACGATCGCTCCGGAGGCTGGTTCGCAACGTCTGCGGGATGTGATCAATAAAAACCTGAGCCTGGAGGAGATCCTGCGCGGAGTGCAGATTGCCAAAGACTTGGGATGGAACAAGATAAAGCTTTATTTCATGCTGGGATTGCCCACGGAAACAGATGAGGATATAGACGCCATCATCGATCTGATCAATCAAATCGATACCCTGGGCCAGAGGCGGATGCAGATCAATGTGACGCTCTCGCCGTTTGTACCCAAGCCCGTCACGCCTTTCCAGCGCTGTGCCTTTGCAGATCCTGCCCTTCTCTTGAGACGAGCCCAGCATATCAAAGGCGCCTTTGCTCGCAAACGCAACATCAAAATCCGCTATCATGTGATAGAGAATTCGCTGTTGGACATGCTGTTGGCGCGGGGAGACAGGAAGGTTGCCAAGGTGCTGTATACCGCGTGGCAAGCTGGAGCCCGCTTTGATGGATGGAACGAGCACTTTGCCTTCCCCTTGTGGGAGGCAGCGATCCAGGAGCAGGGGCTTAGCTGGGAGCAGGTGACGGCTGCCATTGATGAGGATAAAGTATTGCCTTGGAACTTCATAGATTATGGGGTGACGGAAGATTGGTTGCGCCAGGAATATGACAAGGCTTTGGAGGGCGGCTCCACACCTGATTGCAGGGAGATTTGCTCTCTGTGCGGAGTGTGTGACGACCAGCTTTATACCGTCAATGCCTCTGCCACTGCTACAGAGGGAACCCAGCAGGAAGAAGACACTCCCTTGCCTCAGAGGCCGCCTAACGCTCCTATCCACCGCTATCGCATCCACTATCACAAGCTGGATGCACTGCGCTTTATCTCCCATCTGGATTGGATGAGGATGCTCTTTAGGATTGTGGGGCAAATGCCTCTTGATACGGTGTTTACCCAGGGTTTCAGCCCCCACCCGCGGGTTAGCCTCTCGCCTCCTCTGCCTCTGGGCGTAGAGAGCCGCAGCGAATACTTTGATATGGCGCTTCATGAGCCCCTTCCAGAAGGGGAAATACTGAGGGTTTACCAAGGCAGCCGCATCCCCGGTCTTTATTTCCACAGCGCTGAAAAGCTATCGGGCAAGGGACCCATCCCCAGCGGGGAACGGCTGGTCTTCCAGCTTCCATCCAGCCTCACAGCCAGCGCCTCCAATGCATGCAGGCTATTTGTGGAAAGGGATGATTGGTCTATCAGCAAGCGCGATAAACAGTATCAGCTCCGGGAGATTATCCTGTCTCTAAAGATGCAGGA
>JAAYQD010000162.1 GCA_012519465.1 Candidatus Cloacimonadota bacterium | reverse complement strand
TCTTGGTGGCAACCATCCGTGCCCTCAAAATGCACGGCGGCGTGAGGGTGAGAGACGTAGCCCAGCCCAATCCGGAAGCCGTAACCAAAGGCTTGGAAAACTTGGCAAAGCACATGGAAAACATCGAGAAATTTGGCATGAAATCCATAGTTGCCATCAATCGCTTCCCCACAGACACCCTGGAAGAATTGGAAATCGTGAAAGACTTTGTCATCTCCAGCGGCTCACAGGCATCCATAGTGGATTATCACGCCAAAGGCGGTGCCGGCGGATTGGAGCTGGCAGAGCAGGTGGTTTCCATGGTGGATAAGGAGGAATGCAGGTATCATGGTCTCTACGATTGGAACAGCTCTGTGGAAGACAAGGTATTCACGGTGGCATCCAAAATCTATGGTGCCCAAGCAGTTGATTATACCACAGAAGCCAAAGCCGACCTCAGAAGAATCAATAAATATGGCTTTGACAAACTGCCCATCTGTATTGCCAAAACCCAAAAATCTCTCTCGGATAACCCCGATCTGATTGGCAGACCCAAAGACTTCCTGGTTACCGTGCGGGAGATTGTGATAGCCAACGGCGCAGGATTCCTGGTGCCCATCACCGGTGAAATCATGCGCATGCCCGGCTTGCCCAAAAAACCCTCCGCCGAAACCATAGACGTGGAAGATGACGGCAATATCAGCGGATTGTTCTAAACCAATTAATTTATTACACTACCAAAAATGCCCTTCCTTATTCAGCAGAACGGGAAGGGCATTATCTTATCTATATGCAAGGTATATCTATTTTATATCCAATATCTTATGCAGCTGTATCTGAAGTCTTACATCAAGGTTGTCTTGCAGGATCCATTCTGCCAGCTTGCCTGCTGTTAGTTTATCTGCCACCGGGGAAAAGAGGATGTTCCCACCCTTTAGCCCATGTTGCTCTATAAAGTCTTTCGCCGCCTCATAATCCCTCTTGTTACCTATCACAAACTTGATTTGGTCATGAGTCTGTAAATGATTTAGATTCTTAATCAGAAAGCTCTCCCCATAACCACTGCCGGGCAGCTTTACATCGATGATCTTGATCACCTCCGGCGGTACTTCTGCCACGGAGATGGAGCCGTTTGTTTCCAAAAGCACAGTATAGCCTTCATCACACAGCCTTTGCAAGAGCGGGATTGCCTCTTTCTGGCACAGCGGTTCCCCTCCGGTCAGTTCCACCAGATTGCATTTGTATTGGCGGATTTTATCCAAGATTTGCTCCTTGCTCCACTCTGTGCCCTCGCATAATGCATAGCCCGTATCGCAATAGCTGCAATACAGGTTACAGCCGCTCAAACGGATGAAGATGCAGGGCAATCCGGCATAGGTGGATTCGCCTTGCAGACTGTAAAAGATCTCAGATACTTTCAGCATCAAAATGGCAGGAAAGGAAAGTCTTTATGATAGCCCAAAGCCTCATCCACCAGGTCGTTCAGCTCCAGGGGATCGCCCAATACAAACTTCTCTTTATTTCCCGTTCTGAATACCGTATATTCATCCTCATCCAGATCCAGCCTTACCATCCATTCCACATCTCCAAAGCGGGGCACACCGTCTTCCACCAATAGCTTTATGGAGCTGGCTTCCATCATCAGTAGGTTTTCAAAGGGATCAGGATCATGCTTGTCCACCAAGAGCAGGTTGTGGCAATTCTCTGGATTGAGGCGGGCGTAACTGGAAGGCAGCATCAGAGCTTTGGCAGCGTTTTCTGTAACCATTTTATAGAGGGTTTTCAGGGGGATATGCGGGTGTTTTTGATGGATGAGGTTAAATTCGGCAATGAGGTTCACGCCACCGGTCATAGTGGAATCCGTACCGATTACCACATTGACCCCGTGCTTTAGTGCCATATCTATCTTCAGGGTTTCCCCGATCAGATAATAGTTTGAGCTGGGGCACCAACACACGCTGGCTCCTGTCTCGGCAATCTTGATCAGCTCCTCTTCCGTGAGGGCGATGCCATGGATGATGAGGGTGTTTCTTTGCAGCAGCCCCTGCTCTGCCAGTTGGGCAAATTCCTGGCGGGAAATATCGTCTGTGCCTTCAGCCAGATGGATGATAAAGGGTACATCTCCGCCACTTAATTCCATTTCCTTTTGTGGAGT
>JAAYQD010000007.1 GCA_012519465.1 Candidatus Cloacimonadota bacterium | reverse complement strand
TTGATAATGTACAAGTCGGGAAGATCTACACCGTCGTCAATTGCATCTTGCCAAAAACGAGCCAAACAATTTGCAACAGAATAGGTATGGTCGTTTTCTTCACCAAGAATGGTATCGTGACTGGTATAGCCAGTCCATACAAGCTCTTGGTTTTCATAAGATAAATTATGGGTACGTGTTAATCCATAGACATTTTTTAGAGGAGT
The DNA here is from genome assembly GCA_012519465.1 of Candidatus Cloacimonadota bacterium. Classification (GTDB taxonomy): domain Bacteria; phylum Cloacimonadota; class Cloacimonadia; order Cloacimonadales; family Cloacimonadaceae; genus UBA3900. The sequence continues at coordinate 1,502 of JAAYQD010000007.1, read as the reverse complement.
ATTAATTTTGTCTTGCTCTGTCATGCTGGTGGCATAACCCACAGCATTGGATTGACCCATCAAGATAAAAACAGCAGCATGTGGTTTCGTCATTGGAGAGGTCCCTCTTTTCTTAAAGCATTAAAGTGTTATGTGGTTATCAATGATTAAAAGTAGTATCATATGATTTGGATTATTTGTCAAGTATAAGCAACCGCTTTTTTACAAAACGACCAATGAGGAAAAAACTGTACCTTTTGAGAAAAAATTGGAACTTGAAACAAAAATGACTATAAGGGTATACTTTAAATACATATTACATATTAGGAAACGTCATAATAATCTATATTATAACGATATATATTGAGGTTCTCTTTTTTGCCAGATTTAGGTTGGGGGAATAGCTATGAAAATACAGATAAGGAAACGGGTATTTTGCGTATTGCTTGTTTTGGTAATAGTTGTAGGCGTATTGCCAGGTTGTGGTAATGCCGTTGAAGAGATGGAAACACAACAGAATGCGGAAATCAAAACAATTCGCATGTTGGGTATCGATTTTAGTGCTAATGACCAATCCGGCAACCAAGTCTTTCTATCAGACTGGATAAATGATCCGGAATGTAGAATTTGGCAAAAAGTGGTCACAGACCTGGAAGAGCGAGGAATTCGTCTGGAAGTGGAACTGTTTCCAAGGAGTCAGTATTTTACGGTACTGCAGAACAAAATATTATCTGGACTGGAAGACTATGATTGGGTGTTTTTAGGTGATATGGTAGATCAGGAAACCAGAGCTTTTCTGATCGAACAGGGGATTGTTGTACCAATTAATGAAATATGGGAAAACTACTCAGATGGTACTGCGTATACCTTCTACTCAAAAGGTGGTGGATCCACCCTTGCCAAAATGCGGACTCATGAGGATGGTAATGTATACTATTTGGGGAATTCATCTGAAAGTAGTTACGGTGGACTGAAGGTATCCAATCCGTATGGCATCAACATTCGATACGACTGGCTGGAAAAGGTGAATTTAGAGATTCCACAGACAACAGAAGAACTTTATGAAGTGTTGATGGCTTTCCAGCGGTACGATGTCAATGAATCTGGAGTGAGAGACGAGGTTGCTAGTGTAAATTGGCTCTCATTCGAAAATGGTTTTGCGCAAGCCTTTGGGTTGGGACATGAATTGATCTGCTTTGATCCTGTGTCGGGGGAAATGACTTCTCCTTTCTATCAGGAGAATATTAAAGAATACTTTGCTTATATGAACAAGTTAGACCGTGCTGGTTTGCTGGATGTTACATTTACAGATGCTTCTGAAATGCAGGAAAACAAACTCAGTACGACTACTCAATTCTTTGTTTATTCCGGTGATGAGAGCAGAGTTGTGGTTCCGGAAGGAGAATTGCCGGTTCAGTGGGTTCCAATTGTGCCTGTGGCAGAGTATGCTGACAAATATTCTTGTCAATTAGGATGGCGAAAAGCTCCAACAGATTATTTTGGCGTGACCAGCCACGCTGATA
>JAAYQD010000161.1 GCA_012519465.1 Candidatus Cloacimonadota bacterium | reverse complement strand
TAAGCCACGAATTCCACCATCTCGCCGTCACCTTCAAATAAAGATGCCGCGGGGCGTGGGGTTCCAAAATCCGTCAAAAACTGTTCATGCTTTGCCAGTAGTTCCGGGTCTGTTTGCCCCTCAGAGAGGTCGTCACTAATCACAATCGGAATATCGATTTGAATCTCAGTGGGTGGTGGTTCCAGTTTTTCACGCTCTTCCATGGGGATATCCACCAGCTCGGTTTGTGTGGTGGAGAATTTTTGCTTACGAACCTCGATATTGGGCGTAACCATCAGCACAAACGTAAGCAGCACCAGGGATAGTGAGACGGCTTTGGCAAATTGGGCATTTGCCACGTCTTTCCAGTCATACATTTTGTTTTCCATAATACACCTCTTAATGTTGCTTTTGGGCTTCAAAAGCCACTACCAGGGTTTCTGCATCCTGCAATTGGCGCATTACGTCTGACATGGCACCATATTTGGTTTCCCTATCGGTGCGAAAACAGACAACGATTTCTGGATTCTCATCTTTTTTGGCGATGAGGGCGTTTGTAATCATGACGTCCTCTTCGCTTTCAATTTTGGTGGGAACGTCATCTATAAGGATGGTTTCATCTTTCATTACGTAGATGGTGGTGGTATTATTGCGCGGGATGCGTTCAATGGTATCCGCTCTTGGCCAGCGATCTCTTTCCACCCAGAATTTCTTTTCCTGCACAAACACGGTGGATACCATGAAAAACAGTAGCAGCAGGAAAGCAATGTCTGACATCGAGCTTGTAGGGATGAAGGCTTCGCGGTTTTGTTTACCTTTTTGTATCTTTGCCATGGCATCTCCTTTAGTTTGTGGATAGAGAGATCTTTTCGGCTCTCTGGGATTTCAGCCTATCCACCACGCGGATCATTTGGCTGTATTCGGCATCACGATCGGTGATCACTTTGAAGATCATATCATTATTATCTTGCAATTTCTTCATAATAATGTTGTCCAACTCGTGATTTTCAATCTCACGCGGTGCCTCTTTATTCACAGCAATAGTACCATCTGCTTCTATCTGGAGGCGGGTCATCTTGTCTTCGCCCAGTTGGATGGTTTCAGCTTTCTGGGATCCTTCAGGGGCCGCCGCCGGCAGGACTATTTTGATACCTTCTTTCACGTCAAACTTGGTGGTTGCCATGAAGAAGACAATGAGCAAAAAGGCAATGTCGGACATCGACGCTGTCGGTATCTCAGCTTTACCTTTCCTCTTGCGGCCGACTTTCATCATATCCCCCTTACTTTTTCTCTATAAGGGCTTCAATGACTTTCTCGGAGGCACGTTGCATATCTATAACCAGGCCGTCCACCATGGTCGTGAAGATGTTATTAAAGAATTGCACGGGAATGGCCACGATAAGGCCAGCTTCCGTGGTGATAAGAGCGATTTTGATACCGGATGCCACGATGGTGGCGTCCACTGCGCGGGCTGCGGCGATGGCATCAAAAGCAGAGATCATACCAGCAACGGTTCCCAAAAAGCCCAGCATGGGAGCAAGGGTGATGGTGGTGGAAAGCTCGATAAAGCCTTTCTCCAGATAGCTCATCTCGATCATGGCAGCGTTTTCCATAGATTTTTCCACTGCGTCCATACCCATATTTGCCTTCACCAATCCGGCATGAACAATAGCTGCCACAGGGCCTCGAGTCTTGGCTGCGATATCTACAGCTTCTTTGTATTTACCTTCCTGAACCAAAGGAACGATGCGTCCCAAAAAGTTGTTCAGGTTGATCTTGGCATGAATCAAGGTTATGAATTTCCAGATGATATAGGCAAGGCCGTAAATGGTGACCAAGAGGATGGGCCACATCGCCCAGCCACCGTCTTTAAACCATTTTACCATACCGCTTCCAAACACAAACTCAGCTATATTCTTTGAGCCACCGGCGGAGGCAGCGGCTTCCTCTGCCACTGCTTCGGCAGCTTCCTGAGCGCCCAATGCTGAACAAAGCATCATGATTGCCATGACAGTCAGCAGTATCCATGCAGTTTTCTTGTTCATTATAATATTCCTCCTTAGGGAACTAAAATTTAGAAGTTGAATGAAACGCCAAATGTGACGCCACGGTGGTTATTAACCATTGAGGGGTTACTGATTGCCTTGTTGTATACATAAGCAACCTCAGGGTATGTAAATCCGGTAACTGTGTCGGAAATATCTTCGCCGGTTTCATAGGGAGAGCCGGTTTTGGGATACACAGACAGGATGTTTGTCTTCTTAAAGATATTTTCAACGTCCATAAACGCTCTTACACTCATATTACCGGGCAGCACAAAGCCTTTGGTGAGGCGCAGGTTTGCCTGGTTTGTCCATCTCATGCGTTTGGAGTTTGTATCCAGCATGTTGTTGCCTTCGATTGATTGAGGGGTATAGGGTGCGCCGGAAGCAAAGCTCCAGTTTAGGTTGGCACTAAAATCATCCAAAGGCAGGATGAAATCCGTGAAGGGGACAAAGAACTCTTCGCCTCTGCCAATACGGAAGGTAAAGCTGGTATTGAGGTTGTGACGAATATCCCAATCCAGAGGGAATTCACGCAGGTTCGTCATTTCGTCTTGGATCACGGTGCTGGAGTTGTTTCCATTTGCCCATGCCAGAGAGTATGCAACGTTCCAGGTGTAGAAGTTGGAGAGCAGTTTTTCCAGCTGCAGGTCTATGCCACGGGTGGAACCGTAGTCTTCAGAAATGAATTTGTACCAGCTGATCTGTTCTTCGCCGGGTTTCTTTTCTTTCACGGTGCTCACATAGTTATACAGGTTTTTGTAGTATGCAGTGGCATCCAACACATAGTCATCCGAAAGCTGGTGAGAAAGTCCCACTTCGTAGGTAACGGTGATTTGGGGCTCCAGGGTGGGGTTGCCCACGGTGATCACGGTATCGGAGATGTTGGCATCTTCCGGAGTCTTGCTGGTAAAGATATATTGCATCTGGGGCAATTGGTTTTGATAGTTGTAGGCAAAACGCAGCACGTCGCGCTCTGTGATGGGGTGAGACACACCCAAACGAGGGGAGATCATGGCTTGGAAGCGATCTTTGGAATCAAAATCCACCGAGCGATAAACGCCATTGTCTTCCAACACCTTATAGGAAGTTCCCAGATACCAGAAGTCCAGGCGCAAGCCGGCATTCACGATCATACCTTCCCATTCCATCTTGTCTTGAATATAGTATGCAATCTGCCAGGGGTCTGCCTGATATCCATCACGCTTTCCGGAGGCTTCCTTGGCGGCACGGAAATAATCGTCTGAATGATAAATCGGAATCATCTTCTCATCTTCCGTGATATATACATAGTATAGGCCATTGGGGATGTTCAGGATCACCGGGTGTCCGTCCAGCTCGCGCAGTTTGATCACCTGGTCTCCGTTTTCGTCTGTTATATATTCATATTGTGGAGTCCAGTTTGCCAAATCAGCTTCGTTAAACACGCGGTTCAAGCTGGCTTGACGGCGGTCCTCATAAACGGTGAGGAAGTTTTGCATCTGGTCTTTTTTGATGTTGTGTTTGATGAGTTCCAAACCGGTTTTGGCAAGGTGTGTCTCATTGATCTGATACTCAAAATCACCCCTGAGGTTTACGGTGGAGGTGACGTCGTCCACAAAGTTGTCAAAGATGGAGCCGGGAGCCATAAATCCGGAAATGGAGCGGGGGTCTTCCAAGCCGGCGATGCGGTAAGTCCAAAAATATGAGGGCAAAAAGCCAAAGTCAAACACACCGTCGCCATCGTTATCCACGCTGTCATAGCCATATTCGCCCATCAAGGCGTCATCAATGTATTGGGATTCCACCATACCATGTTTGAACAGATAGTTTCCACGATCGATGCCGCGAGGACCGGAATTACTGGTCTTCTGATAGTAGCTGGCTTTCAGCTTGAAGTTCATTTGGTTGTTCAGCACATGGTCATAGGTGCCAATATATTGTCTTTGGTTGATTTCCTGCACCCAATAATGCTGCAAAGCATAACGCCAACCATAGCTGTAGCCATAGTTATAGTTACGGTCTCCACGCACGGCAAAGGTCATGTTTTGGGTGGGGCTAAATACATACTTGGCTTTCAGGTTTGCATTGTAGCCGTTATAGTTGCGGTTGCCAAAATCAATACCGGCAAAGCTTTTGCGCTTGTCATAAGGATTGTAGGCATCGTATTCATATTCCAAAAGCTGGGTGTTGCCAAAGAAATAGTCTTTCATGGGATCGCCTATCCAATAATCTTTCAGGCGGCCGTCTTGCCACTCTCCACCAGCATTGAGATAAAATGTAAATCTTTCTTTCAGATCCTCAGATCCAAAGGGTATCACCGGACCACCAATGGCAAACTTGATGACGTCCATGTTTCTGCCGGAACCAATGATATGGTCGGTGTTGTATTCCACTTTTCCGGAATAGAAGGGATCACCGTCTTTGGTAACGATGTTGATCACGCCGGATTGGGCATTGCCGTATTCTGCAGGGAAGCCACCCGTCATCACCTTCATATCCTTGATGGCATCCAAGTCCACGCCCAGTGCGGATCCGCCGTCAACGGGGTCGGAAACGCTCATGCCATCAACGGTGAAGTTGACTTCGTTTGATCTGCCACCGCGCACGTGCAATTCGCCGCCGATATTGGTGACACCCGCCTGCATGGCTACCACGCCAGCTACGTCTGTCACGGCAACGTCTGCCATGTTGGTCATGTCAATTTGTGTGGCAGAACCCACCCTGTCGCGTTCCACTCTATCCGGTTCGGCGGTCACCGTGACGGTACTAAGGACTACGCCTTTTTTGTTCATCACAGGAGAAAGCGATGTGGTTTGGTCTACTTGGATACGAACTTGATTTACAATATAATCGTCATATCCAACGAGGGTGAATTTGACAGTGTAAAACCCCGGGGGGATGTTGATAATAATTGCCGTTCCTTTGTTGTTGGTTCGGCCACCGGTGAGTGTTCTGTTGTTCTGCATCACAGAAACGTTCACAAATTCGATTGCTCGGCCGGAGCCGTCTCTCACACGTACGGCAAGTTTGCCAGTTGTGGCGGCGTTCAGTAAGGCGATACTGCCGATCAAAATGAGCAGGATCAATGCATATTTACGCATCGATAAACCTCCCTTGTTTTTAAGCATTTAATTTAATTACAATTACTTATCCCAAAAAGCCGAATGCACGCACCCGATACTCTTTTGGGGTTAGATCACGATAATCTGATCTATGTGAAATCGTCAAGCAGTTTTTTTGTTTTAAGCTCTTATTACACCAATTCATGGCTGTCCAAACTACAATGATTCTTGATATTAATGCCATTTTGCTGTCAATGTATAAATTGATTTTTGAATCAATTAGGGATATTGATGGCAAAATCATCACATCACTCCACTTGCTTGTAATTGGGAGCTTCCTTGTTAGCCACCCTTGTCTCTCCCTTGTCTCACCCTTGTCTCGACAAAGGAGGCACAAAGGAGGGTAACAGGCAAGAAGGGGGTGTGTAAGCATATTTTAATCAATAAAACGAACGAGGTCGTCTCCATCCCGGGCGTCCACAATTTCGCCAATCATCACTCCGCCGGTTACGTTCAGCATCTCTTGGGCGCTGTTTTCATCCACAACGGCAATCATTCCGATGCCCAGGTTGAAGGCTTTGCGCATTTCATCATCGGAGATACCGCCGCCAGATTGCAGCCATTGGAAGAGGGGGCTGATCTCGCTGATGGGGTAGCTTACGTAGGCGGAAAGTCCTTGGGGAATGATGCGCTTCAGGTTTCCAGCAATGCCGCCACCTGTGATATGAGCCAAGCCATGCAATCCGGGATGGGACAGCACGGGTTTGAACAGCGGCAGATAGCTGAGGTGAACGCTCAAAAGCAGTTCCCCCACTGTGGCTTCCAGCTCTGAAACATAGCTATCCACGGTTAGCCCCAGCTTGTCAAAGACGATGGCTCGTGCCAGGGAATAACCGTTGGTGTGCAAACCGCTGGAGGGGATGCCAATCAAGATATCGCGCTGGCTTACCTTTTCGCCGGTAATCACCTTGGTTTCATCCACCACGCCCACGATTGTGCCCACCAGGTCAAAATCACCCGGCTGATAGATAGCGGGCATTTCTGCCATTTCACCGCCTATCAGGGCACAGCCGTTGGCTACGCAAGCGTTGGTCATACCTTCTATGAGGTCGCTTATCATCTCGCCATCCATCCTGTTGATGCCAATATAATCCAAAAAGAATAGGGGCTCTGCGCCTTGCACTAAGATGTCGTTCACACAGTGATTTACCAGGTCTTGCCCGATGGTGTCATACTTTTGTGCCATGATAGCCACCATCAGCTTGGTGCCCACGCCGTCTGTGCTGGAAACCAACACGGGGCGTGGGTGCTGTTTCAAATCCAGCCTAAAGAGGCCACCAAAGCTGCCTAATTGGCTCAACACATTGGGATTGTAGCTGCGGCTTACGAGTGTCTTGATGTTGCGGACTGCTTTTTCGCCCGCTTCCACATCCACGCCGGATTGTGCATAGTTCATTATGTCCACACCTCCAATTGTGTAATCATTGTATTATTTTGGGATGCATCGAGATTGATGATGACATCGAGGGCTCTTGCCAAAACCATCCTCACGGGAGAGATTCTCCCTCGGGAGTGGTGGTCTGGGGAGCGTCCGGTTCCAGCTCCACGGCGGTGGAATCAATATACTCGGTGCCTTGGATGCTTTTCACCTGGGCAGTTTTTTTGCTGAGCATATTCATTGCCACGATCAGGGCAATCAGGATTATCAGCATAATCACCAAACGCGGCCAATTCTGACCTTTCTTGCGGCGCTCTTCCCAGCGTTCTCTCATCCTTTCCTGCATATCGTCCATTGATATTTCCTTGTCTTATGCGCGCAATTCGGCCAAAAAGTCTGCAAAGCGTTGCACGCCACTCCGCAGGTTGTCCATGCTGTTGGCATAGGAGAATCTCACAGCGGTTTCCACGCCGAAGGAGCCTCCGGATACCAATGCCACATGATATTTTTCCAAGAGGGTGTTGCACAGCTGGTCGCAATTCTCTATTCCCTTGGTGTTGTTTTCCAGATACCAGGAGATATCGGGGAATACATAAAAGGCGCTTTTGGGCTTGAAGAATGTGATGTGGGGGATCTTTGCCAGTTCATTGCAAAGGAAGTCGCGGCGCTGTTCAAATTCCTGTCTCATATTTTCGATGGAATCGTCTTCTTCGTTGAGGGCAGTCACGCATGCCTTTTGGGTGATGGAATTGACGCAGGAGGTGGCGTGTGCCTGCACTCTGCCGGCAGCGGCGATGATCTCGGCAGGACCCGCGGCATAGCCCAATCTCCAGCCGGTCATGGCGTAGGCTTTGGATACACCGTTGACCACCACGGTGCGCTCCATCATCTCCGGCAATACAGAGGCGATGGATACATGCTGTGTGCCTTCATATACCAGGCGTTCGTAGATTTCATCGCTGATTACCAGGAGGTTGCGCTCGATGCATACCTTGGCAAGGGCGGTCAGTTCCTCTTTGTTATAAACGGTTCCTGTGGGGTTGTTGGGAGAGTTTAACAACAACACTTTGGCAGTGGGATTGGCGTCGCAGGCTGCATTCAGAGTCTCGGGGGTAACCTTGTACTCGTCTTTTTCCGTGGTGTGTAGTAGCACGGGCTCTGCACCTGCCAAGATGGCCTGGTAGGGATAGCTCACCCAGTAGGGAGTGGGGACCAGCACCTGGTCCATGGCGTCACACACAGCCATCAATACTATGATGATGGAGGCTTTGGCACCTGCTGATACCAATATCTGATTGGGCTGGTATTTAAGGCCGTTTTCACGCTCGAATTTGGCACAGATGGCTTGGCGCAGTTCGATGATGCCGGGATTGGCTGTATAGCGGGTAAAATTGGCATCCAGAGCGGCATGGGCGGATTGTTTGATATACTCCGGAGTATTAAAATCGGGTTCTCCCACGCCAAAATTGATTACGTCGATACCGGCATCACCCATCTGTTTTGCCTTAGCGGAAAGCGCAAGGGTGGGAGAGGGTTTCACCAGTTTGATGCGGTTGGAAAGCTTGATCGTCATGATGCTGCTCCTTAATCTATTTTTTTATTATTTCATCAGTAAAACCAGCACGGCGGTATTGGTGATATCCTCTGCGGAACAGCCGCGGGAGAGGTCACAAACCGGTGCTGCCAAGCCCTGGATGACGGGGCCGATGGCTTCGGCATTTGCCAGGCGCTGGGTAAGTTTATAACCGATATTGCCGGATTGCAGATCGGGGAAAACCAGCACGTTGGCTTCTCCTGCCAAAACGCTGGAGGGAGCCTTGGACTGGGCAATGCGGGGCACTATCGCTGCATCCAGCTGCAGCTCTCCATCATATACAAAATCCACATTGCGCTCTTTGATAAGGTCGCGGGCGGTGGTCACCTTATCCACCAGCTCGTGCTTGCCACTGCCGTGGGTGGAAAATGAAAGCAGTGCCACGCGGGGCTCTTCATCCAACAATGCCTTATGGGTGGAGGCGGTGCTGATGGCGATATCTGCCAGTTGCTCACTGGTGGGATCTATCACCACGGCGCAATCCGCAAAGCTATAGAGACGGGTGTTTGTGCAGGAATTGGGCATCACCATGATGAAGCTGCTGGATACCGTCTTCAATCCTGCCTTCACGCCCACAACCTGGAGGGCTGCCTTCAGCACGTCTCCAGTGGTATGGGCGGCACCAGCCACCATGCCATCTGCCATGCCAAACTTTACCATCAAGGCACCAAAATACAGCTTTTCGCGCACGATCTGGGTGGCGGCTTCCAGGGTGAGGCCTTTCTCGCGACGCTTTTCATAGAACCATTGGGCAAATTCGGCGCTGCGTTCGTGGTAATAGGGATCAATAATGCTGATGCCTTCACACTCGATATCGATGCCGGCGCCTTTGGCTTTTTCCTTCACTTTTTCGGGCTCTCCCAAAAGGATCACCTTTGCCAGACCCTGGCCACAGATATCGGCGGCACCCAAAAGGACGCGGATATCAGAGCTCTCCGGCAGAACCACCGTGCCGTTTTTCTCCTTGGCACGGGCTTTCAGTTTGTTCATCAAATCAATCATTTATATATCCTTAAGTTATTTATTTGCATTATCATGATGCCGTGGCGGGGCTAACCTTCCACCACTATCTTGGAGATATCAGCCACCTTCAGGAACTCTTTGTGGATCAGGCTCAAGAGCGCCAGGCGGTTGCTCTTGAGGGCTTCATCATCGGTATTCACCAATACGGCATCAAAGAATTGGTCGATGGGCTGTCCCATGTCAATCAAAGCGTGCAGGGCGGCGTCATAATCGGAGTGGGCAAGGGCGTCATCCAGCTTGCTTTGCAGGTTTTGCAATGCCTCATACAGGGTGCGTTCTTCCTCCTGAACGAATAGCTGGGGATTGCAGTGGCCCTCCCTCATGGCTTTATCCAAGATGTTTGCCACCCGCTTGAAGCCTATCACGAGGCGCATAAAGTCGTCGGTTTCCCTCACCCTGCCCAATGCCTGGGCTTGACTTTCGAAGGACGCCAAAGAGCCGATGGGCAGATGCTCCAGGCTGTCTATCACGTCGTAGGCTATGCCTTCTTGTTTGAGGAGCCACTCCACGCGCTGGCGGATGAAGGCAAGGCTCTTT
>JAAYQD010000160.1 GCA_012519465.1 Candidatus Cloacimonadota bacterium | reverse complement strand
GAGGAGAGACCAAGAGTGGGGCTACGGGAGGGCCTGAAGGCGGATCCATCAACACAAAACGTGTGTTGGGACGGTTATTCTGTGGTGCTCCACCGGTAAGAGTGGCTCCGTTAGCTTCGTTTCTGCTGTACGCCCAAGTCATCCCTGGGATCACAGTGGCGTTTACCTTATTTACTTCCATCGTCCAGTCTGAATTATTGAAAGAAATGTCAATCAACAGATTGGTGTCACCATCCCAAATGAAGGGAGTGGTAAACATGAAATAATTCCAACCTGTGGATCCCATGGCATGGGATGCCAGATAACAGGTTTCAAAATCATCACTGGTATCAAATCCGGTAAGACTGTGGACATTGGTTTGTTTTACGCGAATCAGGATATCATTCATGGTGATGCTACTCAGGTTAACTGCATCAAATGCGAGGCCTTCCAATGGTTGAAAAGGAGAGGCTCCTGCAGCCACCAATTCGTCTGCGCTGAATAGCATCTGGGTGCGGGCATCTTCCCAGCCGGTATCAAAGGGATAAGATGAAGCAAGGTCACCAGAACCGATGGTAAACACCCATTCAGGGAGTGTCCTAAAGCTCCATACAGGGCTGTTGATGGCATCGCCGTATCCATTGTATGGCACTACCTGCCAATAGTAAATCGTGCCGCTTTGGAGCGTGGGAAGAATCCAGCTGGTCTGGATACCCAGGTCCAGTCCATTTACAACATTGGACGGTGGATTGTCTGTACCCAGATACATCTTATAACCGCTGGGTCCACCACCACCGGAGAGCCATCTGAGGCTGGAACCAGGATCAACCATGTTGTACTCGTCAGCAGGTGAGATGATGGTTGCCTGGTTTGGCACTGTTGTGATCTCATATTCCGTGCCTACCACCATCAGATTGGGACGATGGATATTGATTGCGCCCAAACCACCGGCTTCATAACCATCAGTGGCCCAGGTAAGATGTTGGTTTGTGACAGGGGTTGAATAAATTCCAGCACCAGCCATAGTTCCGTTACCGCCGCCTACAGGATTTCTCTCGACTAAAACCAAAAGATTATTACCGGCGTCCAGATCAAAACTCTCATCCAAAGTGAGTGTATTCCAGTTGTTTGAATCCATGCCAAATTGATTTTGATCATAAACCAAGCTTGCACCTACCAGTAATTCTGACCATATGGTGTTTGGCAGCGTGGTGGAAGGATATGTCTTTAAGTAGATTTTGGTAGGTATGTTAACGTAGGTATCCAGCGTTGCATACCAGCCCAATGAAGTTATATTGATATTCTTACCCGCAAAGAATGATGCCGGATAAAGCGCTGCACTGCGTTCATATCCATAATAGCTTCCCATGGGAAATCGCTGGGTATAAATGCCTTCACCCAAGGTGAGGATACCCTCTTGGGTGGTGGTAAAGCTCCAAATTGGACAGTCCTCGGCATCTCCATACATGTTGTAAGGGATTATCTGCCAACAATATGTTGTCTCATACTCAAGCGGAAGGTGGACACTGTAGTTCAGGACATTTCCGAGGTCTCTCTCTTCTTCCACATATATGGGTGCAGGGTCTTCTTTCCAAAATGAAAGTTTGAAACCATCGGCTCCATCCACTTCGTCCCAGCTCAAGACGGGCAAAACAGATATCATTGTTCCGCCATTCATCGGAGAAGCTAAGTGGGCTGTGGAAGGAGGTGTGGCTGTGGGAGTGATGAGCTGGGTGTCAGGACGCTGAGTTGTTAGGGTTCCTCCTGTAAGGGGAAACTCGTCATCTGCTGATCTGTAAACCCCATAATTAAAGCCATTATAGTTTGTGTAAATAAAGGTTGGATATCCGGATATGGTATGATCCCCTCTTTGATTTTCAAACAAGAATTCGATGTTTTGAACGCCGTCCCACGTAAAAGTGGAACTGAATTCTATCTCATGCCAACCATTACCATTATAGGTGATCTCTCCCTGAAATACGGGGCGAAAACCTGTATAACCGGGGTGGTTGGTTTCGTTGGCATCAAATACAGAAACTGTGGTGAGCCTGGCATATATTCGTTGATCCTGCATCACATAGTTTGAAGGCGTTCCTGCCACCCTGAAGGCTATTCCGATTATATCGGATGGACCAACAAGCCCAGCAGTGTTAATCTGTTCACTGGTGTAAATCATTCTACTCCAGCTATAATCATAGAGTCCATTGAACGGAAAAGCGGCAGTAGAAAACCTACCGCTGCCAATTTGGTAAGCCGTGGCAAAAATCATGACAGTCATCATCAATGCCACAAAGGTAAGAAAGGATTTTTTCATCATTGTTTCTCCAAGAAGAATCTTAGGATTATGGTGTTCGCGAATGAATCCAGCTGGGTTCCAGGTGTTTCAATTACCGGGAACCCAGCCAGGATAATCTTTTGATCTTGAAGTTAATGCAAGTTTGTGTTCCCATTCTTTCCAAACCTTGGCGCTAAAAGGTTATGTATTGTGCGATTGTATTTTACGAAAGGCGATTTGGAATGGTAAATAGGGGAAACGTTAGAGGAGAAGGTTAATCGTGGGTGACTGGATGGTGGAGAGGAGTATACAAAGCTTTGGAGACACAAAACCCTCGCCACCAGGCAGAATGCTGGTAGAGTTTCAGGTATATAGCTTAGAGGGCGTCTCATCACTTTGCAATTCCTTTACAAATCAGGCAGGTAGCATCCATGCCACAATTTGCACATATTATTCGTGACCATGCATTCCAACCATTGCTTGATGTCAAGCATCAATTTACTATTCATTAATATATCACAATGTTTAACAACTGTCTATCTATCTGTGACGAAGATAGATAACCTTTTCCCATATGACTGGAGTCCAATTACCCATCATTATGGGTCATAAGTGGATAAGCTTGTTTAGAGCATAATCTGGTTTATTGGTGGGAAATAAAACAAAAACCATGTCACTAAGATTTAATTAGCACGCCGTTTTTAGTGCTATCATCGTGTTGGTTTTTATGAGTTATCTGATGAGTATAGAATCTTCTGTTCATTACAATAAGTAGTTGCCAGCAAACCTCTTGACAGAACCCGCCTGTTTTGCTAATGGAATCTCATGCTATTAAATCTAACAACACACATAAAGGAATTTTATAATGAATACAAAGACCTATGCCCTGATTGCTCTATTCTTGATTTTACTGGCTGTCACTGCCACTGCGGGAGAAATAATTATTGGTAATGACACCTATAACGCCCTGATGCCCATCCATCCTTTTTATGATTGGTCTTATTCCCAGACGATATATACGCCGGGAGAGGTGAATCTTGAGGGCTGTGTGATCGATAGGCTCAGCTTCTATTGGAGCGGAAGCGCAGCCGCCCCCAACTCCCGTGATTGGACCGTTTATCTGGGTAATACGAGCCAGAGCGTTTATTATGAGCCATACCATGGTTGGGTTCCTGTATCAGCAATGACGCAGGTATTTTCTGGCTCTTTACCTATCCCCGCTCAAGAGGGTTGGGTGGAATTCTTGTTGGATACACCTTTTGAGTACACTCAAGGCAGCCACTTAGTGGTGGCAGTGGATGAAAACAGCCCCGGCAATGAATATCATGGTGGACATTTTCATGGACATGAAGGTGGCATGGCGAGAGCCAAATACTTCCATAGCAGCACGGTGAATCCGGATCCAGCTGCTCCACCCACGGGGCTCACCAATAGCAAAATCCCCAATATCAGGCTTGGATATTCCAATGTGGCGG
>JAAYQD010000159.1 GCA_012519465.1 Candidatus Cloacimonadota bacterium | reverse complement strand
CCAATTGCTGGCAAACCTTGCTCCTCAGCGTGATATACCCGGTTATCGCGATTATAATCAGGTGGTGTCAGATTTGCAGCAGTTGCAAGCCCAATATCCATATTTGGTGCAGGTGCATAACATTGGTGATAGCTGGGGCAAAATCTACAGTGTGGATTATCCTTTTTATGCCAATTACAATCACAGTATTTGGGCAGTTAAGGTGAGCGCAAATGTGACCGAGTCCATGGATAAATCCGCCTTCTATTTTGTGGGGGAGCATCATGCGCGGGAGCCCATCTCTACCGAGATGTGTTTTACCATCCTGGAGCATTTGGTGGAAAATTATGGCATCCATCCGGATGTGACCACCATCTTGGATGAGAGCGAGGTGTGGATAGTGCCGCTCCTCAATCCCAATGGACACAAAGTGGTGCTGGATCAACAGGATATCTGGTGGCGCAAGAATATGCGGGACAACAATGGTAATCATGGCTTTGACACTGACTACGCTTCTGGCATGGGTGCTGATGGCGTGGATTTGAATCGTAACTATGGGTACCGCTGGGGATATTCCAACACTACAGATTTACAGTATTGGCCATCTTATCACGGTCCAGGTCCCTTTAGTGAACCAGAGACGCAAGCCCTTGCCAATCTGCTTTCTTCACGTCGGTTTTTGGCAGGAATTAGCTATCATACGCATGGACAGTATGTATTATATCCCTTTGGCTATCTAATGAATCTGGTGGCTCCAGATAACTATGAATTGCGCACGCTGGCACAGGAGATTGCTGGGCAGATACTCAAACATAATTCCACAAACCAATACTACGATGCGATGCCCTCCTGGCAGCTGTATCCTGTGAGCGGCAGTTCTGATGATTGGATCTATGGCGTGACCGGTGCCTTTGCCTATACGGTGGAGATGGCAACAACATTTATTCCTCACTTTTACGATATACCTCAGATAACCGCTCAGAACCTCAATGGTGCCATGATGTTGCTGAAAAGAGGGCAAAAAAAGATGCTGACGGGGCATGTGACGGATGCCATCACGGGTCAGCCCTTGCCAGCCCGGATTTGGGTGCAAGACTACGACGACCTTCCCCAAGGTTATCCGGCTCTTTATGCCAATGCCAGCTTTGGCACATATTACAGATTGCTGCCGGAGGGACAACATCTGGTGCGCTATGTATTGCCGGGCTATCAGACCCAAAGTAGGGTGGTGACAATCCTGCCTGATGCCGTGACTGTGGAAGATATACAGCTGGAACCCACCTACCCCATAGCTTTACAGATCACAATAGTGGATGTCTTGGATCAGCCAGTGGCAGATGCCAGCCTGATATTTGAAAGTGACCCCCAGCACGTGTATCTTTCCAATGGCGATGGTTTGATAGTGATACCGGAGTTTTATCCCGGAGAATACAGCGTCACGATTACTAAACTGGGATTTTCCACCCTGCGTTATACGCGGCAGATAGACACACCCAATATCTTGTTCAGACTTAATAAATATGCGGAATTGAACGATGGCTTTGAATCCGGGATGGGTTTGTGGATCACAACCGGAAACTGGGGCACATCCTCCTTATACGCATCGGAAGGAAGCCACTCTTTAACAGACAGCCCCAACGGAAACTATGCCCCCAATGTTAATAGCTGGTGCAAGCTGGCAGACCCCCTGCTTTTGGATGGTGTGGATAATGTGGATTTGCAGTTTTATATCCGGCATGACCTGGCGCAGGATATAGATCATTGCCACCTGCAATATAGCTTTGATGATCAGAACTGGATTATCCTGGATACGTTTATGGAATTTTCTGATTGGAGCTTGAAGAGCTATAGTCTGAATAAATTCATCGGCTCCATCCTTTATCTGAGATTCCTTTTCTACAGTGATGGCAACCTCAATGGAGACGGTGTGTATATAGATGACTTCCGTGTTTATACTGGCTTTGCCTCAACTCCGGCAGATACTCCTGTGGCAACTCCCACTTCCCTGAATGTGTATCCAAATCCGTTTGGCAAGATGGCATACCTGAACATAAGGGGCATCAAACCAGAGATGGCGAATCCGCGCCTTGTCATCCACAACCTGCGCGGCCAGCGGGTGTGGGAAAAGGAATTGCAGAGAGATGATATCAGCGGCCAGCCTGTGCCCTGGGATGGCAGAGACATGCGCGGCAATAGTGTGGCATCCGGTATTTATCTGGTTAAACTGTATGACGGCAGGCGGGTGCTTGCCAGTAGCAAGATCTTAAGAATGAAGTAAGGAGCTGAGATTGGAAGAGATCAGAATACAAAATATCAGCAAAGATTTTGATGGCTTTCTGGCTGTGGATGGTGTGGATCTCACCATCCGTTCCGGGGAGCTCTTTTCCTTTTTGGGTCCCAGCGGCTGTGGCAAAACCACCCTGCTGAGGATGATAGCTGGCTTTGAGACGCCTCTGAGAGGCAATATCTTTATCGGGGATCAGGATATCACCGATCTGCCTCCCTACAAACGCCCCGTGAATACCATCTTTCAAAACTATTCGCTGTTCCCTCATATGACCGTGTGGGACAACGTGGCTTT
>JAAYQD010000158.1 GCA_012519465.1 Candidatus Cloacimonadota bacterium | reverse complement strand
TTCGCTTATAAGCGAAAATAATCGCTAATCTACAACCCCCATTTCTGGCTTTTTGACACTATTATAGTATAAGGAAAATCAAAGGAGTGTCAAAAATGAAAAAACTCTGTTTAATCGGAATACTATCAGTCATGTGTTTTGCCTTTTTATTTGCTGAACCAGACTACACAATGATTGATCCCCTCAGCTTACCCACCTATTCGGGTTCACTGTATGAACCCTCAGTCAAAGTAGTGTATGAAGATGCCAGCGGCAAGTATATCCTGGTCGAAGTAAATGGGAAACTACATGCTTATTATATATAAGCAGGGAACTATGAGAAGATTGCTTCCGCACTTAAGTAAAAAATCTTTGCTTCTGGCGTCTCAATATTGTCAGCTTCGACAATTATATTATAAGAACGTACATAAGGAGAGTCTATATGAAAGAAACAATTATATCTTAGTTTTGGCTGTTACCAGCCTCAGTTTGGTCTATGCGGTAACAGACCAAAGGGCAACACCACCGCAAACATTACCTTAGCTTACTGGATCAATAGGAGATCCAACTGTCAATGATAATTCATTTGGAATAATTGTAGATTAAGTTTGAGATTAAGATGCTGAGCTCTGAGAGTTTTAGCAGGGAATTATTGAATACCAAATATGTTCTTATTGCTAAGCTGCATAAAATCAAAGTATGTGGCACATTCCTAAGCCAATGATGAACAATTTAATGAAAACCCAAAAGGAGAAATCAATGAAAACTATCAATGTACGCCATTTTACCCCTGCCTTGAACAATATGCCGAGAGTATCATTATTAATCATACTTCTCATGCTTTTAATTCCAGGGACATACCTGTTTGGCAATACCCAAAATAGTGGCTTTCCCTTTAACGATGGAGATCAACCCAAATCTTATGACTATATCATAACTCCAGGTTCTACTTTGACAATTAACGGCGTATTGGACGCTATACAAACCAGATATAACAATAACGAAAAGAATATATTCAGAGTAGGATTGGGCACTGGAATACATGCAGATTCCGTTTATTGGATATTCCAAGATAACAGCACTGTTTTCAATGACATATATATTGAATTAGCAGGGCTGGGCGTGAACACACAGATTCGGGGAGATAACTTCCTAATGTCTAATTCCGGAAATCTGCACTTCACTTTTAACAACCTGCTTATCAGTGGAGGTGTCAGAGGCATCGAATCAGTGGTGAATCCGAATAATGGAGCTTTGACCTTTCTGGAAGTAAAAAAGTGTAAGATTTATGATAACGAAGCTACGGGATATGGTCAAGGCGTAAATATGAATGGAACCGGTATTTATGCCGAAGGTCCTGTCCTTATCTCTGAATGTGAGATTTATGATAACCATGGAATGGCCCACTGGGCATCGTATAATGGAGTAGAAAACTTCTCTATGGGAGGTGGGATAGCGCTGGTGAATAATTCCAACTATGAAGCCATAATCGAATACAGCCGTATATACAACAACTCTGCCATAGCAGGGGGAGGTATCTATGCTACTGGCACCGGTCAGATTACAATGCGATATAACAAGGTATATAGTAACACCAGGAGTTACTATGGAGACCCAAGCTCTTCAGCGCGTTTACAAGGAGGTGCTGGAGAAGGTATCTGGGCATTTGAATGCCAGAAACTTAATTTGGCTTTTAATCTCATCTACGATCAAATTGCCGGATCAGTGCCACTTAGGGCACCTTTGCCCTTGTCCTCTGCTGTAGTTGTAGAATATTGTGGTTATAATCCCAGCCTCACCACCGTAAAGATTGACAACAATAGCTTTATGGATAATGTTGGCTGCCATGGTATATGGATAACAGATCCTTTAGGGGGCACACGCCTAAGAAACAATCTTTCCCGTGGTAACATGTTCGGTATTTACTGTAGATACTACGCAAACGGAATAATCAACGTTTCCTACAACAACTCTTTTGGTAACGGTACGTTAAATGGCGAAGTACAGAATTACCGCTTTGACTATCCGCCCTGGATTGTGCAATTAAATAATGGGGAATTTGATCCTCAGGTGGATTCTAATTATGCCCCCTTATGGAATGAATCGGTGATAAGCCCTTTGATCGATTCCGGTTGCCCATATGTCCTCGATCCTGATGGAACTCCAAGCGATATCGGAGCTCTCAGAACAGGAGACCATAAGTATGAAGAATACACCATGCCCGGTCCCAGCGCAATAAAATGGATGAGCTTCCCAGTATTGAACAGAACAACTGACGGCTATTGTATGAATGGTAATTTCTTTGACCCTATTCTTGATGATCGCTGGCTGGAGGTAATTAAATATAAACCCAAGGACAGCCCAGAGAAAGAAATTAAATTAGTAGATGATGAATGGGAAAACTTGCCAGATACTGTTAGCAGTTTACAAGGCTACAAGATTATGATGACTCCCAACGCCCCCACTGATCTAAAGATAATTACTTCCGGGCACCTGCAAGCTCCTCACACGGTAGTCCCTTTGAACCAGGGTGAAAACTGGCTTGGCTATTTTCAAGAAACAAGTTCTAAACCTCTGGATGCCCTTGCCCCCATCTTGAATTATATTGATCTCATCCAGACTCAGAACTGGACAATGGTCAAAATACCTGGTTTTGGATGGATTCATAATAACAATTGGGTAATCAATTATGGAGATATGGTAATCGTAAATGCCCTTCAAGCTTGCTCTTTCAGCTGGAACAACTCTCAACCGGTGGATCCAAAATCTGTAGCCAAGGCCACAGCCTTTGAATATGCAGAAAAGATGGACTACACACCTTTCTATATCACGATTCCTGATGCCAAAAGCGTGGATATGCCCACTGAAATTGGTTTATACGTAAATGGCGTTTGTAAAGGCGCCTCAGTAGTGGAAGATGGACTTACTCATATTTGCGCTTACCTCGAAGATGGTGAGGAAATCACACCGGAAAACGCCGATCTGGTGTTCTTTTATTCCAGCAAATCTGTACCGCAAAACAAGAGTATCTATAAGCTCAGTGACGGTCATTTACAGCACAATCGGGAAGGATTTACCTACTATTCTATAGAAATCAAGGATATGGGGCATGTTGTACCTGCTCCTCAAGAAGTAATGCTCTCT
>JAAYQD010000157.1 GCA_012519465.1 Candidatus Cloacimonadota bacterium | reverse complement strand
TGATAGATTCCTTTGCCAGGCAAAACCCTGCAATTCATAATCCCCCAAAAGCGTCCAATAATCTCTGATATCCAACACCAGGGGCAAGCCGCTCTCCTTGGAAAGCTGATAGGCTCCGATGCCCGCGGAGAAGGGTCCCAAAGATATATAGATGAGGTCATAATCGTTTTCTTTGATTGCCTTGCGCCCGGTTTTCTTTAGGAATGGCAGCCAGCCAATCTTGTTGTCTATGGGCCAAAGCCTGCGCATGGCAAGCTTGATGTTTTCCGGTGTATTCATGTAAAGATCGGAGGCCTGGTCTTTGCGGGAAGAGCGCATCTTTTTAAGCAGAGCCATGGGGTCTGCGGAGGCGGTTCTCATCAGCTGGCGTTCCCGCTGTTGCTTGGTCAAAGATTCATCACGATAAAGGTATTCGATATCAGCAGGGGCTATCACGTCTATCACGCAATTCATACGGCTGAGATATTTGATAGTTTTGAGGTTGCGCAATACGGCGGGACCGCCCAAAGGCGGATAAAAATATGCGATATAGAGGATGCGTAGTGCCATTATGTGGTGATCACCTTTTCTATATATTTCAACAGTTTGGGCTCCAGTGTTTCCCAGTTATAACGTGTGTTGATCAGGTCTATGGCACGCTGGCTCATGGCGCTGTATTCATCCTTTGGCAAAGAGAGGACTTTGTGCATGGCATCTGCGATATTGCGCGAGGTGTATTCACACAATTCCCCCACCTCGTTTTTGGCAACCAAGGCTTTCATAAGGGGCGTTTTGGTGGTCACCACGGGCAAGCCAGCGGCATAATACTCCAATATTTTGAGGGGCAAAGCACGCCTCATGCGGCGGTTGCGCGGATCAAATATCCACAAACCCACCCGGCAGCGCTTCAGCAGCAAGCCAATTTTATCCGCAGCTATCCATCTTTGATAATAAATGGTGCCACTGAGATTGTATCTATCCACAATGTTGGTGAATTCTTTTTCCACCTCGGCATTATGAAATTTGCCGATGATGAGGATTTTGAGACGGGGGATTTTGGTGCGCAGGCGGGAAGCAGCTTTGAGGATTTTGAATACCCCCCGGCTGTGGGTGAGCCCGCCGATATAGACCATATCAAAATTCAGCTCCGTGAGCATACTGATTTCCACGGGCGTTTCACGATGGGAATCCCATACGTTTTTGACAGGATAATTGGGTATCACAATAGATTTTGCTTTCAATCTGGCAGGCAACGCCTGATCAAGTATCTGTTCATTTACGGCGATGGCGCCATCTATTTTGCCCAAAAGCCAGCGCTGAGCCAGCAGATAAAATAGCTTCATCAGCCAGCGTGTGGAGATTGAAAAGCGCTCCGCAAAAGCATCGGCAAAAAACTCATGAAGATCCACTATCACCTTGCAGCCGATTCGTTTTCGCAGATATATCCCCACCAATAAAGTGAGCGGCTCCACACAAATCACCAGATCGGGCTTGAGGCGCTTTGCCCGGCTATACAAGGGACGCAGTGCCTTTCTGCCACTTTCTGCATCCACCACAATCTGCTTGGGATTAACGCTTTCCTGGCGCACTCCATCGGCACAAATCAGATACACATTGGCAGCCTTTGCCAAACTGCGTGCTATCTTGTAATATAGACGCACATCGTTTGTATGATGGGAGTTGGAGATAATACATATTTTCATGAGTTCACCTATAAAAGCATAATCCGCACAGATGCCTAATACGTCAAGGGAAAAGTGCACCCTTAGTTCGCTGCGCTCACAGAGGCCAGAGGCCAGAGACCAGAGGCCAGAGAACAGAGGCCAGAGGCCAGAGACCAGAGGCCAGAGGCCAGAGAATAGAAATGCCCCCTTTCATTCGTTATTCATTATTCTTAATTCATCGCGAGCACAGCGATCACCTTAAAGAGTCTCGGAGAGACGGCACTTCAGGTACCAGGTTTCATCTGCTACTATAATATCTGCTCGCGCTGCCTGTCCCCTGACCCCTAACCCCTGTCCCTTAAGGCACGCTCCACGCGCTGCGCAGCGTTTGCCCATTAGCCTCCCTTGTACCACCCTTGTCTCACCCTTGTCAAGACAAAGGAGAGACAAGGGTGGTTAACAGGGAAGGGATTAAGAATGCAGTATAAGCTTGACAAACAAGTATGATATAATATAAAGGAAAAAACGAAGAACGAGGTGCGGCACATGACTTTACATCAACTTCTCAAATCGCTTGATTTTGAAAGGCTTGCGGGCACAGACGGAGAGGCTCGCGGCAGAAAGGTGATTATGGATTACCTCTCCAACCTGGGCTTGCAGCCCCATACTGAATCCTTTGAATTTCAAGGCTTTGAATCCGGAACTGCCAGTGTGAGCGTGGCAGGCAAAACCTGGGAAGCCACTCCCTACGGCCTCTGTGAAGATGTGGATTTGGAAGGGGAAATGGTATTTTTGGAAAATGCAGATGCCCTCTATCACAATCCAGGTGTTTATGATGACAAGATTGTCCTTTTTTATCATAGCGGCAAGCGGCTGCATGAGCTGGGTGAACATACCAAAGTGAAGGCATTTATAGGGATTTCCGCACCGCACAAGAAAGCATTCTCCTATTCACATCGGCAAAACTTTGATAAAAAGCACGAATTCCCTTCGGTAATGATCCGCTATGACTTTGCAGAAAAGCTGCTAAAACATGATGGGCAAAAGGTTAAGCTTTCCATCCGCCAAAAGACTGAGACCAAGACGGCATATAATATCGTATTGGATATCCCCGGCACCCAGCCGGATAAAAACCTCACCTTATTGGTGGGGCATTACGATACCGTGGCGCGCTCTCACGGGGCATCTGATAATGCGGCGGGAAGTGTGTGTTTGATGAAGACAGCCGAGTATTTTATGCGCAAGCCTCCCCAACGGGATTTGCGTATAATTTGGTTTTCCGGTGAGGAACT
>JAAYQD010000156.1 GCA_012519465.1 Candidatus Cloacimonadota bacterium | reverse complement strand
GGTCAGCTTCAGCGTGTTGCCCCTATCCATCTGCTGCACGGTGCCCGTCTGGGCGCGAATCACCCGCGGGAAGGTGGTTTGGCTGCGGTCATAGATTATCAATTCCCGCAAGAGGTCCCCTTCGTTATCCTTGGCATACACGGTATAATCCGCAATGGGGGTAAATTCTCCCGCCTTGATGATGGTCATCGGCTTGTAATAGGCTATCTTCACCATCAGGTTTTTCAGCTTGTGATTGGTCTCCGGCAAAAACCAGTGATTAAAATACACCATCAATCCCGTTAGCAAAATTGCCACCACCACCAGCGGTTTGATCATGGAATAGAGGTTGATGCCGCTGGATTTCATGGCGATGGTTTCCCTATCCACCGTCATCCGTCCAAAAGCCAGGATGGTTGCCACCAACACCGCCATGGGGATGGAAAGCGCCAACATATAGGGCAGCGAGAGCGCAAATACTTCCACGATGATGGGCGCCGGCAGCTTCTTTTCGATGATGAGATTGAGGAGGTCTATGATGCGGTCTATCAAGAGCACCATCGTCACCACGCCCAAGGAGATAAAGAACGGGGCGATGTGCTCTTTCAGGATGTAGCGGGAGAGGATTTTCAAGGCTTCAGACCCCCATCATCTGCAGCGCATCTCTTTCGCTGATAATCTTGATGTTTTCCAGCTTCTGCGCTTTGGCAAGCTTGGAGCCGGGCCGGGCACCCACAATCAGGTAATCCAGCTTTTTGGATACAGAGCCCAAGATCTTGCCTCCATGGGAGACGATCATCGCCTCCATTTCCTTGCGTCCATAGCTCTCCAAGGTGCCTGTAATCAAAAAGGTTCTGCCATTCAGCGTATCCGAAAGCTGCTGGCTTTCCCAGATCATTCCGATGCCTATCTCTTTTAATTGCTGGATAAGCTGGATATTGGCAGCATTGGCAAAGAACGCCAGGATCGATTCTGCCATGCGCGGTCCCAAAGCGGGGATATTTTGCAGCTCCTCAGCATCAGCTGCAATCAGTTTGTCGATAGAGCCAAAATGGCTGGCAAGGGCGCTGGCGCTCACGCTTCCCACATGCCGGATGCCCAAGGCAAAGATAAGCCTGCCAAAGCCGCGCTCTTTGGATGCCTCCACTGCTTTTTTAAGGTTCTCAGCGCTTTTGGCTCCATAGCCTTCCAGGGTGGAAAGCCTCTCAAAATCCAGCCTGTAAATATCGGCGATACCCTCTATAAATCCTTCTTCCAATAGCCTTTGCACCAGCGCCTCTCCCAAGCCCACGATATCCATCGCCTCGCGGGAGGCAAAGTGTTCCACCCGCCGCTGCACCTGAGCCGGACACAGGGCATTGGGGCAATAGGTGATGGCGCCATCGCTGTCTTTCTTGAGGGCTGATCCACAGGAGGGGCAATGGGTGGCAAAGCTGACGGGCGGTGCATCAGCCCGCCTCTCATCAATAATGGCTTCCAGTATTTTGGGGATGATTTCACCGGATTTTACCAAGCTCACGGTATCGCCCAAATGCAGGTCCAAACGCTGGATTTCGTCTTCATTGTGCAAAGTGGCGCGGGAGACGGTGCTGCCGGAGATATACACCGGTTCCAGGATGGCTACCGGGGTGACGGCGCCTGTGCGTCCCACTTGGAATTGCACGTCCACCAGCCGCGTCTGTTTCACCTGCGGGGCAAATTTGTAGGCAATTGCCCATTTGGGGCTTTTGGCGGTGTAGCCCAGGCTTTTTTGCAAAGTAAAATCATCCACCTTAATTACCACGCCGTCAATCTCATAGGGCAGTTCAAAGCGGCGCTCCTCCCAGCTTTGGCAATACTCCTCCACCTGGGCAAAAGAGGTGGTGGTGATGGATGTATCCGTGATGGGAAAGCCCTGCTGTGCCAGCCAGCTTATTAGCTCAGTTTGTCTGTTTACGGGCTGCGGCTCGGCAAAGCCGATGGCATAAAAGATCGCTTTCAGCTTCCTCTTTTTCAGCTCCTGGGTATTCTTGAGCTTGATGGAGCCGGCGGCGGCGTTGCGTGGATTGGCAAAGGTCTTTTCCTCGTTTTCCGCTCTGGTCTCGTTGAGGGCGATAAACTCCTGCAAGGGCATATATATCTCACCGCGGATTTCGATGGC
>JAAYQD010000155.1 GCA_012519465.1 Candidatus Cloacimonadota bacterium | reverse complement strand
TTAGCTCTTTGCTTCCAAGGTTGCGCTTGCGACCTGTAATTTGATACCGGGTCCCATGGTGGTGCACAGTGTGATACTCTTGATATACACACCTTTCATCGTGGCGGGCCTATCCTTGAGGATGGCTGCCAGGATGGCTTTGATATTACCTTTCAGCTGTTCTTCGGTGAAGCTGATCTTGCCTGCGGGGATATGCAGGTTGGCAAACTTGTCCACCCGATAGGTGACCTTGCCGCCTTTGGCTTCTTCCACTGCTTTGGTAATGTCCATGGTTACGGTACCCACTTTGGGGTTGGGCATCAGACCGCGAGGGCCCAATATCCTTCCCAGTTTGCCGATTCGTCCCATCAGATTGGGCGTGGTGATTACCATATCAAAATCAAACCACCCGCCACTGATCTTTTCTACCAGATCATCCAATCCAACGTAATCGGCGCCAGCGTTTCTGGCTTCATCCGCCTTGTCGCCTTCGGCAAATACCAGCACCTTCACCGTCTTACCTGTTCCATGAGGCAAGACCAGTGAGTTGCGGATCTGCTGTTCGGCTTTTCGAGGATCGACGCCCAGATTGAAGTGTATCTCCACCGTCTCATCAAATTTGGAGGCGGGGATCGTCTTCATAATCTTCAGCGCTTCGTCTATTTCAAAGCGCTTTTGGCGGTCATACATCGAATAGGCGTGATTGTACCTTTTACTATGTTTCATTGACTCTCCTTAATGAATATGTTCTCCTGCACAGGCAGCATCATTATTCGATGGTGACGCCCATGCTCCTTGCAGTACCTGCGATCATACTCATAGCGGATTCAAGGGTTTCGCAATTCATGTCTTGGATCTTGAGCTGAGCTATTGTCCTCAGCTGATCCTGATTCAATTTGCCCACTTTGGCTGTATTGGGAGTGGCACTGCCCTGAGCCAAACCGGCTTCTTTTTTGATAAGCACGGATGCCGGTGGGGTCTTGATATCGAATGTAAAGGATTTATTCTTTGCCACATATATCACCACAGGAAAGATCATTCCGGGTTGGTCGGCTGTCTTTTCGTTGAACTGCCGGCAAAACTCCGGAATATTCACTCCCACCTGACCCAAAGCGGGTCCCACTGGAGGAGCGGGTGTGGCTTTCCCTGCGGGAAGTTGCAATTTAATGATGGCTTCTACATCTTTTCTAGGCTTTGCCATGTTTACCTCTATTTATTATACCTTATTTTTTTAATAATTCTACTTGTTGTGCGCTCAGCTCAACCGGTGTGCGACGGCCAAATACCGTCACATCTATCCACAGCTTGGCGCCGTCATCCGTCACCTTGGTCACCACGCCCTCAAAATCTGTAAAAGGACCGGCTGTCACACGTACGGGGTCTCCCAGCATATAGTTAAAACTCTTGGCTTCCGGATCACGATCGGCAATGCCCAACAGGCGATTCACCTCTTCCTCGGGAAGCGGGGTGGGCTCTTTCCGGTCTTTGCCGGTGCCCAAAAATCTGGTCACTCCTGCCAGGCTCAAAATGGTGGCACGCAATGCCGGCGTGAGATCTGCTTCCAGTATTACATAACTGGTAAAAAGCTTGCGCTCACGATCGATCTTTTTGCCATCACGGATGATAAAGGTCTTACGCACAGGAACTAATATCTGACCTACCAGATCCTTCATGTCGGTTCCTTCTACGCCTTTTTTGATGGCTGCCTTTACCTTATTCTCATGACCGGAATAGGTATGAATCACATACCATTTTTTATCAGACATCAGGATCCTGAAAAAAGTACGCTTACGATCTGATTGAAGCCCAGATCCACCAGTGAAAGGAATATCGCCACAATTGTGGACATCACGATTACCACGATGGTGCCTTCCTTGAGATCAGCCTTTTTGGGCCAAGTGATGTTTTTCATCTCAGAGCGCACATCGCGAAAGAAACGGCTTATTTTTTCAAACTTCATTTTTTACACCTGTTGTTTAGATGGCATGGCTACAGCTTGTCCCCATTTAGTGAAGGACAGAATCAGTAGAATTGCCCAATACAAAAAAAGAATGAATGTGGCAGGACAGGCAGGAATCGAACCCGCAACCCCCGGTTTTGGAGACCGGTGCTCTACCAGTTGAACTACTGTCCTGCAACATTATATCACGCTTTAGCGTTGTTTGTGTACTGTATGTTTCCTACACGTGGGGCAGAATTTCTTCAGCTCCAAACGGTTGGGATGCTTGCGCTTGTTGCGGGTCGTAGTATAATTACGATTTTTGCAATCTTCGCAAGCGAGGATAATGATATCTCTCATTGTTCTTTACTCGAGGACGCTGGATACCACACCGCTACCGATGGTGCGTCCACCTTCGCGAATGGCAAAGCGCAGGCCTTGTTCCATGGCGATGGGGGTGATCAGTTCAGCAGAAATCTCCACGTTATCACCAGGCATTACCATCTTCACGCCTTCAGGCAGGTGCAGGGTGCCGGTCACGTCTGTGGTTCTAAAATAGAACTGAGGGCGATAGCCGTCTTGGAAGGGTTTGTGACGTCCACCTTCGTCTTTGGTAAGAACGTAGGTTTGGCCCACAAACTTGGTGTGAGGGGTGATGGTCTTGGGTTTGGCAAGCACCATTCCGCGTTCCATATCGTCTTTGGCAAAGCCGCGCAACAGCACGCCGATATTGTCTCCAGCCTGTGCTTCATCCAGCAGTTTACGGAACATTTCCACGCCGGTGCAGGTGGTTTCCACGGTCTCGCGGATACCCACGCGCTCTACTTTGTCTTGAATCTTGATCACGCCGCGCTCCACACGACCGGTGGCTACTGTGCCACGACCGGGGATGGAAAACACGTCTTCCACGGGCATCAGGAAGGGCTTGTCCACTGCACGGTCTGGCAGCGGCACATAGCTATCCACAGCATCCATCAGCTCTTGAATCTGGGCTTCACCTTCGGGATCGCCGTTGAGGGCTTTGAGGGCGGAACCGCGAATCACGGGACATTCGTCGCCGGGGAATTCATATTTTTCCAAAAGCTCGCGAACTTCCATTTCCACAAGGTCCAAAAGCTCAGGATCGTCCACCATGTCGCATTTGTTCATAAATACAACGATGGCAGGAACGCCAACCTGACGGGCAAGCAGGATATGCTCGCGGGTCTGGGGCATGGGACCGTCATAAGCGCTCACGACGAGGATGGCACCGTCCATCTGGGCAGCACCGGTGATCAT
>JAAYQD010000154.1 GCA_012519465.1 Candidatus Cloacimonadota bacterium | reverse complement strand
CTGATAGTTGGTGGTATCTGATCTGGTGTGATATAAAACATGTGCGTATCCCAGGCACCCGTGAAAGGATGATCCAGGCTGCGTCCGGATTGATCTGCCGCATGGATAAAGTAGCGGATGGTATCTCCGGGGGCAAAGCCACCCAACATCGTTGTAAAATCACCATTGCCCAGCTCCTGCAAGAGCTCAGCCTGCCATTCTCCCCGGTTCACTTTATACACCACCTTCAGGGAATCGCTATACAGAGGCTGTCCGCTATATGCCTTGATCTGGGCATTTATGGAAAACACCTCATCCAATCCCTGCTCTCCCCACAGCGGTTGATGGCTGATATACAGCATCTCTCTATCGGGGATTTCATGCGTGCGGCAATGCAGGGCATCGGTGGATTCCCACGGCGTCATATAAGCTCCGGGCACACCTATCACCTCATATCCGGGCAGGGCATCACGATACACATCCAAAGCCGCAGCGTCGTGACTGCTATTCATGGTGGGAACAAACACCTTTTTATTTACGATTAGCGAATTGGAATAAGGCTGATTCTGTGGAGTATTCACCCGATACACCTTCCAGGGATATCCCCAGGCACAGTTACGGGTGGCGAAGTAGTTCGCCGCCTGCTCGATGGCGTTGTATTGGGCATGGGAGGTGGGAACGCTGCGCACCAACACCTTATCCGGAGCCAAAAACTTGCCCCAACAATCTATGTGATCGATATAGGTGTTATTCGGATCTGGAATGCCATAAAACACTTCTGCTCCCATATATTGCTGCATAATATTATTCACGCCGGTTTGCCCCAGGGAGCTGTTCTCATCATACACCAGAGTGGTTTGGGCTACGATATTGATGCCATCCGTCATATAATTACCGCCGGTTTGCTGCAGGGGCATGGCGTAATAGGGATAGTCTTCCTGATTGGCAAAATACTGTGGTATCTGGTTATCCAAAGGCCGGGGACGGTTATACACAAAATCCATCACGGCAAATTCGTCATTGCCATCAATGATGAACCAGGGCGCATAATCTCGCGTCCAATAGCTATCTGTGCTCACCCTCATAAAAGTGACCTTATCCATATTCACGCCGCCATTATTAAAGGAAGTGGTGGCAGAATTCTGTTGGGAAGTGGAAGATACCAGGCAGATTACTTCCGTGGTATGGGAAAGATGCGCCACCAGCGCCACCGGAATCCCCAGGGGATAGCGCACCATCACATGGGATGTGGGCTCAAACTCCGCCACTGGGCGCACCGGCCCCACGGGAGGATCGGTAGCACGGATGCTGGCTTGATAGTGGATTGTATCACTTGGCAACACCTGATGTGCTGCCATATTTACACTTGTAGCCAAAATTATTATTGTTATCAGTAGCCCAATACGGGGCAGGGATCTTGTCATCTTGCTTTACTCCAATCAGTTTCACATAGTTTTATCATAGGACACATACAATTTTCATGCCTATTTTGTCAATATATTAGCGCAAGGGCATCATCCAACACCCCCAAAGGCATACATCCTACCCCGGGATATGATGAGGATTTCACTCTAATTTAGCTTGGATAGCCTTGCCCGATACTCTTCTTCTTTTTCCGTCTCACCGGTTTTGCCATACAAGTCCACAATGCTTTTGATGGTATCCTTTACATACGAGTGCGTTGCGCCCAGGTTGTTTTCCCTTATTTCCAACACTTTGTGGAACATAGGTTCAGCTTGCCCCATTTTGCCTTGTGCCACATAAAGCTTTGCCAGGCTAAACAAAGATAAAGCCGTGGTGGGGTGCTCCAAGCCATTCACCTTCAGATTTATACTATGTGCGCGGGTCAAGACTGGTTCGGCTTCCTCATACCTCTTTAATGCAATATAAACCATTCCCAGGTTCGTGAGAACAGGTGCGGTAAACCAAAAATCCTTGTCATAGTGCTTATCCAGTAAAGACACTGCTTCCAGGAAGGTGGCTTCCGCCTGTGCATAGTCTTTTTTAATTGAATACAGATGAGCCAGATTGTTCAGCCTATCTGGCACATTGGAAGATTCGGGATCCAAGGCAATCTCTATTTGTAAAGACCTCTTTAGGAGCTCCTCACTCTCCTCAAACCTTCCGATATCCTTGTAAAACCTGCCCAGATTGTTTATATATGGCGATAAAAGAGTACTATCCTTGCCATGGTGGGTCTCATTTATTTCCAACACATGCAGATAGATGGATTCAATCTGTGAAAAATCCCTCAAGTAATGATACAACAAACCCAAGTGAAACAGGGCTTCCGCATATTCAGTGCTGTTTTTGCCCAAGGTTAGCTCCCAAAGTTCAACGGATTTTTGGAAGTTTTGCTCCGAGCGTACCAATAGAAAAGTGCCCCAATAATACTCTCCAGCTTTATCAAAGTATTCCGCAGCCTTGGTCAGTATGTTTCCCTTCTCAAAGTGGCTGGCTATTTCCTCTGCATTCTTATACAAAGATTCGGCATAAACTATTTCCATTGCCTCTGCTGCTGCCTGATGCAGGCGCTGCAATTTATCGCTCAGCATCCTTTGGTAAACCACATCCTTGATCAGGAAATGAGAAAACACATAATGCTGATCATCCAGCTGGTTCCAGATGCGGTTTTTTACGCCTTCCTCCAATTCAGATTCTGGATTCGCTTTCAACATTTCCGTTAGTACCTTCACGTTAAATTCTATCCCTAACACACTGGCATTGAACATACATTCCTGAACTTTCTCACCAAGACGGTCGATACGGCTATTAATAATATCATTGATGCCAAAGGAGCCCAAATATTCCACTTCCCTTGTTAATCTGCCTTGGTCATCAATATCCCCACTTTCCATCAGATAGGAGGCAAGTTGCTCGATAAATAGGGGATTGCCCATGGAGCGGGAGTATATAAGCTGTAGCGTATCAGCGGGGATATCATCCATTCCCAGCATGGTTTTGATCAATTCCACGCTGTCCGCATAGTTCAGTGAAGCCAGCTCGATATCAACTCTCTTGAAACCGGTAATAGCCAAATCCACCTTTTCCCCATTATCCAGATAGCGGCAGGGGCTCACAATAACGACAGGATGGGTATATTTATCATGCAAAGCTTGCAAATAATACTTACTGTCTTCATCTATCCATTGCCCATCATCCAGATGAATAAGCACAGGTTTGCTCTTTGCCAGGTGCCCCATCAAAAGGGCAAAGGCGATTCTGGATTGATGTGGTTTGTCATGTGGGGGGATGGTGCTCCAGACAGATTGCTGCCATTCATATCCCAAAAGCGAGGCTATTACGGATTCTATCCGCTGCAGTTGTGGTTCATCCCCAGCTATGGAATCCCACATCTTTCTAAAATTTGCAATCCCTGTTTCCAGAGGTAGCTGTGGATCATAGGCAAAAATAGAGCGCACTATCTGTTTAACGGCATCCAATGGTTTTGTGAGGATTGCATCGCAGGTTACATAAAATTTGTGATGGGTATCTGTGGCATAGATCGCCAATGCCTCTTGGGCCAGCCTGCTTTTCCCAATTCCAGGATCACCCGAGATATAGACAATAGTATTTTCATCGCTGCCCCAAATCTCTGATCTTATCAAATCAATTTCGTCATTTCTACCCACAAACGGGCTTTCCTGATACCACACGGGGTCTGCCAGCCGTTGGCTTAATCTGTAATAACGAACCTGTTGTGCAAAGCCTTTCAGATCCATGGAACCAAGATACTGTAGATCATAGCAAGCATTCAGCTCTTGCCAAAGGTAAGAGCCGGTTAGCACCTCTCCCTGCGCTGCTTTGCCCATCAATCTGGAGGCAAGGTTGAGGGGTTGTCCCAAAGCAGTGTATTCTTGGATATCCCCGCTTTCGATATAACCCGCAAACACACTTCCACAGCTGATCCCCAATGATAGCTCTGGAATCTCTTTTACTATTTCCAAAGAAAAATTGCAAACACGTTCCAAAGTCTTGCCTTTGTTTATGGGCAGCCCAAAAATGATGACGGCTATCAGTCCCTTGTCTGTAGCGTCATATTTGTTTACAAAGCCGCCATATTTATCCGCACAGCTTTGTATCAGGCTGATGGTCTTCTCCCAGTCTCCCGGTGCTATGCCCTCAAGATTGGCAAAACAAAAAGCAGCATTGCGAACTTCATTTTGTGGCTTGGCTGCTTGGAACTTGGGATGGATAAACCTGGCTCTTATCTCTGGATTATAGTGGAATTCAAGATGATTGGGCGCGGTTGAGATTGTATTGGAGATCATCTTACACCCGATTTTTTCTTTCTCAAATAGCCCCAAACCTATGCTGTTGGCTGCTGCATCCGAAAACACCACATCCTTTTTACTCTTTGCCAGCTCTGCCAGTTCTTTCATTGCCTTCCCATAAAACACATATTCACACTGGGTTTCATTTAGGAATATCTGCCAATGCACCTCTCCATATCCGATTGTCTGCCTTATTTTCAAGGCAAAGGCACCAAAGGGGGTTTCAATCACTCCATTGCCATTCAAATAGTCACTAATGGAGTTTACTGCAGACACAATGCTCTCCGGCTTGGCTTTGGGGAATATGGCACATACTGCGTCTCCTGCCAATAGGCTCACGAATCCACCTGATTGGTTTATAATCCGGATGGGTTTACCAAATGCCACGTGCAAAAAACCACTCAGCTCTTCCGCACCAAGATTGCCTTCCTTCTGCAGAGCCGTCCCTATCTTGGTAAAATCAGCAATATCAAGCAACAGTACATAAGCTTCAAAGCTGCCTTGATACTGGTCTAACGCAAACCGGTCAAGAATAAACCCTGGAACATATCTAAACACGACGTATCCTTTTAACAATACAAATTATGAATTTTGTACTCTCTGTAATTCTTATAAAGAGCAAAAGCGATTTCAGAGGTGTCGATTCTATATTAAGACCTCGTTCTTCCTCTGAACTGCAGGTCTTTAGATGCAAATCGATTCCCATCTTCACACATATTAAATTGCATAGTTAATGTTTACTAATGCATAATGCACTCAAGCATAAACTCCTGTAATTT
>JAAYQD010000153.1 GCA_012519465.1 Candidatus Cloacimonadota bacterium | reverse complement strand
AGATTTGCCACAGGCTTACAGGAGAAGATCCAAAAGCTGATAAATCAATATACAGAAGCCAAAGCCAAGCTGGAAGAAGCCGAGCTGCAAGTGCTGGAGCTCACCGAGGAAAACGTGCAGCTGATCAGCCAAATAGATAGTGGAAACAACCAGCAGGCAGGCTTGGCACAGGAAAACCAATCCCTAAAGCAAAGGGTGGAAGAATTGGAACGCCAGCTGGCTGACATGAAAGATGCCATGGACGGCTTCCAAGACATAGCCTCCGATGCTATTTCCAAGATAGACAGCATGTTCCCGGATGAGGAACAGGAGTAAACAGTGCAAACCGTGGAAGTTGAGATCTTTGGCCGCAAGTTTAGATTGCGCACGGATGATACAGCCAAGACGAACGCCGTGGTGGCTGCGATAAACGCTCAACTTCAGGATTTGCAAGACCTCTATGAGGACCTGGATTTTACCAAGCTGCTGCTCTTGATGGCTCTGAAGCAGCAGGAAAAGATCAACGATCTGAACCACAAAAATGAGCTACTCGATACTGATATAAAGAAAATGAACGCCATGATTGGACAGATCATCGGCGATGCTTGAACAATATAGCCTGCGGAACCCGTGATATGGATTGCACAAAAGCTAATGAAAATACGGGAACCGAGCCCTGGGTGGCGTGCATGCCGGCAAGTCCCGGATCCACAAAGCCCACAAGGTAGGTGCCCACCTTGTGCTTGGCTTTTTACAGACAAGCATACACGGTTCACGCGGGCTAAATTTAACAGGAATGGATCCCCTTGGATTCATCCTTAAATAGATTCTTAAGGATATATAAATTATGAACGAGCTATTAATAGCAGCAGCGCTGGGACTTGTGGTGGGCTTTGGCATAGCGCTGTTGATTTATCTGTTGCGCCGCAGCACCACCTTCCGCATGATCTCACAGGCAAAAGAGATAGCTGAGGAGATCAAGCAAAACGCCCGCACCGATATCGAGACTGCCAAAAAAGCAGCCATCATGGAAGGGCGAGATGAGTGGTTCAAGCAAAAGCGCGGCATGGAAGATGAGATTCGTGAACGCCAAAAAGAGCTGAGGATACAGGAGAAGAAGTATAACGACCGCCTGAGCAGCCTCCACAAACGTTTGGATTCACTGGATAAAAAAGAGAACAACCTCAGCGAGCAGGAACGCAAGCTGAAAAACAAAGAAGAAGACCTGCAACAGCGCAACAAGGATGTGGAAACCATCATTGCCCAACAGCAGGAACGGCTCTCCATCATTGCCGGGCTCTCCCGCGAGGAAGCCCTGGAACGCCTGCGCGAGGAGCTGATTTCCCAAGCCAGACAGGTGGCGGCAAGCGATGCCAAGCTCACCATCGAGCAAGTAAAGCTGGATACCTCCAAGAAGGTGGCACAAATCCTCTCCACAGCTATCCAAAGGATGGCGGTTGATCATGTTTCCGAGACCACAGTATCGGTGGTTTCCCTGCCTTCAGACGAGATGAAAGGGCGCATCATCGGGCGTGAAGGACGCAATATCCGCACCTTTGAAAAGGCATCCGGAGTGGATTTGATAATAGACGACACCCCGGAAGCTGTGGTGCTTTCCTGCTTTGATCCTGTACGCAGGGAAGTGGCGCGCATCGCCCTGGAAAAGCTGATTGCAGATGGCCGCATCCATCCCGGACGCATTGAAGAGGTGATCAACAAATCCACCCGTGAGATGGATGAAAACCTGATCAAGATAGGCGAACAGGCAGTTTTGGAAACCAATATCCACAATATCTCCCCCAACCTGATCAAGGTGTTGGGGCGCCTGCATTACCGCACCAGCTATGGTCAAAACGTGTTGCAACACTCCATCGAAGCTGCATGGATATGTGGCATCTTGGCGGCAGAACTGGGCTTGGATCAAGAGCTTGCCCGCCGTGCCGGTCTATTGCATGACATAGGTAAGGCTGTGGATCATGAATTTGACGGAACCCATGCCATCATCGGCGCCAATCTGGCACGTAAAAACGGAGAGAACAAGATCATCGTAAATGCCATTGAGGCTCACCACGAAGAGGTGGAAGCCATCTCTGTGTATGCAGGGCTCACCCAAGCTTCTGATGCCATCTCCGGGGCGCGTCCCGGGGCAAGGCGCGAGATGCTGGAAACCTATATGCAGCGCTTGGCAAAGCTGGAGCAGATTGCCAATGCCGTGGAAGGCGTGCACAAATCCTATGCCATCCAGGCAGGCCGTGAATTGCGCATCATCGTGGAACCCGCAGTGGTGGAAGATGCCCAGACCTCGCTTTTGGCAACGGAGATAGCCGCCCAGATCGAGCGGGAAGTGCAGTATCCCGGTCAGATCAAGGTGACGGTAATCCGAGAAACACGTCAGGTGGCGATGGCCAAGTAATGAGACTGCTCTTTTTTGGTGATGTCTTTGGCAAGGCAGGACGCAGCATCCTGAAAGAGCATCTGCCAGCGCTCAAAGACGAGCTGAAGCCGGATTTTGTCATCATCAACGGGGAAAACCTCGCCGATGGCAAAGGCCTCACAGAGAAGACGCTGCGTCCCCTCCTGCATGCGGGAGTGGATGCCGTCACGGGAGGCAACCATCTGTGGGACAGGGCGGAATCCCTGGATTATATCGCCAGAACCCCCCTCATCGTGAAACCGCTCAATTATCCAGACAGCGCTCCCGGCAGCCTCAGCTTTACCATCTCCAAAAACCAGCTTTCCCTCACTGTTATCAGCCTTTCCGGCCAAGTCTATATGCCTGCCTGTGATTCGCCATTTGCCGCTTTTGATGAGTGGTACACTGCCAAACCCATGGAGAACAGGTGCATTCTGCTGGATTTTCATGCCGAATCCACCGCCGAGACCAGAGCCTTGGGCTGGCATGTGGATGGCAGGATCAGCGCCATGATCGGCACCCACACCCATATTCAGACGGCAGATGAGGAAATCCTTCCCTTGGGCACTGCCTATCTCACCGATGCAGGGATGACGGGGCCGCACGACAGCGTGATTGGCATGCGCAAGAGTATTATCCTGCAAAAGTTTAAAACATCCGTACCCATCCGTTATGAGGCATCTGACAAGGGAAACCAGATCAATGCAGTACTGGTGGATATCGATCCCGCCAGCGGAAGGGCACAAAGCATTCAAAGAATTAAACGCAAGGTATCGATTACAAAGGTGGAAAACAATGATTCCTGAGAATAAAAGACTGATTGGCAAACCAATTTCCAAACTTATTCGAGATTATATCAAAGACACTATCAAAGACCGTCCCATCAAGCCCCGCATGATCCTGATACAGGTGGCTGGTGATGCCGCTTCCAGCTATTATGTGCAAAGCATCATCCGCACCGCCGGCAAATTAGGCATAGATTTGGATTTGAAAGAGCTGCCCGCCCAGACCTCTCAAGAGGAACTCTTGGCTTTGATTGGTGCCGCCAATATAGACGATTCCATTCACGGCATTATGGTGCAAGAGCCCTTGCCCGGGCATATTGATGAAAATGTCATCGGCTGTGCCATCAATCCCCTCAAGGATATGGACAGCCTCAATCCCGCCAACCTGGGGCGCCTGATGTTGGATATCAATGGGCTCACCCCCTGCACCCCCACAGCGGTTTACACCATGCTCAAATATTATGGGATAGAAACCAAAGGACGCCACATCGTGATCATCGGCCGCAGCGCCGTGGTGGGCAAGCCTCTGGCGAATATGCTGCTGTGGAAAAAGCCCTTTGCCGATGCCACCGTTTCCGTGGTTCACAGCCGCAGTCTTCAGCTCAAGGAACTCACCCGGCAGGCGGATATCGTGGTGGCAGCTTTGGGCAGAGCCGGCTTTGTGACCGCAGACATGATAAAAGAAAATGCAATTTTAATAGACGTTGGTATCAATGAAGTTATAGACGCGGAAGGCAAGCAGGGCTATGTGGGCGATATAGATTATAACTCTTGTATAGACAAGTCATTGGCGATCTCACCCGTGCCCGGAGGTGTGGGCATTGTAACCTCTTCGGTGCTCTTTTTGAACCTATTGAGGGCATACATGGGGATAGATCAAGACAATAAAAGTATTGACGGTTTTCTCAGTCTTATTTTTGATGAAACTTAAAGAAATAAACCTAACCTGTTTGGGAGGAACGATGCAACGTAAAAGGATTAAGATCCTTGTAATGTCAATGATGACGCTGGCAATCGTTTTCATGATTGCAGGTTGTGGCAAATCTGGCTCTTTGAAGGCCAACCAGGCCCCAACCATCACCATTACATCCTATGAAGGCTATGACGATTCCGATCTCTTGAAGCCCTATGAGGATTCACTTTTTGTGTTCCAACAAAAAATTTACTGGCATGCCACTGATCCTGATGGCGTAATCTCAGGATTTGCTTACAGGGTTTTGGATGAAGCGGGCAACCCCATCGCCACACCCGGAAACCAATTTGTGGATATGGCTGGCGATATCACACCCAAAGCCGTGCTTGATAGATACGGCCCCGGCTGGGTGATGCACTATATGCCCAATGCCAATCAAGACATCCCCTTGGACAACCCCGAAGCACGCCGCTCCATTTGGACAAACAAAAAATATGCCACAATCAACTTCCCCGCTGCTGACGTGAATGGCGAACCCATGATAAAACTCAGCAAGTTTGAAGTAATCGCCATCGACAACCGCGGCGATATCACCCAGGAAGCTGCTTGGAGAAAGTTTCAAGCCACCTCGGCACGTCCCCGCTGCTTTATCTCCACCACCCAGGGCAATCCCGGCGGCAAGGAAGTGGGCTCTGGAATCAGGCTCAGCTTTGCCATGGAAGATTATGATCCCTTCATCCCGCAACGGCCTTATAAATATGAATTTAAGATGCTGAAAGTGGATACGGATACATTGGATATCGCAGGAACGGAAACTGATTGGTTCAATACTGTCAATTCTGATGATCCGGATATTGAAACCTTCCTGCTTACCAGACACACCAACCCCGGTCTTACCTACGACATCGTGGATGGCGTGTTACAAACCCGCACCAGGGTCCAGGCACGTGTGTATGACATGGCAGGCGTGATCTCCACAGTTAGCGATTCCACCTCCATCCTGTTTGCCGTAAAAGATGGATTCCGCCCCAAAACACTTCTTTATGATCAAAAATCCTACGCTTTGGGAGACAGCCACTATCAGGATTATGAGGAAGATAATCCTGCAGACGTGTTGCCATTTACCATCGTGGGCGGCGAAACCAGGCTTGCCACACACTTCTTCTTTGATTTGGATGACAATTATTCAGCCATCAACAGCACCAATATGAAGGTCTTCCTCAGATGGGGCTGGAGCGGAGAGTATGGCACGGTGAATATTTCCGGATCCACAAACCCCACGGATGATCCGTTTGACCTGAAGATAGACACAGTATTGGACCGTGATACCGGAGCCAACTACTTCAGCGAAATCACACACTTTGACCTCCGTTATGACGATATGGAATTTGAATACGCCCCCTATGCCAATGATCCCAGCCGTTATAAAATAGACCCTGATGGCAAAAAATGGCTGCGTATCCCGCTGTATTCACCGATGGGACAAACCGTGGTTTTGACCTCGAACAAAGTATCAAACGGACTTCATAAGTTTGAAGTGCGCTGCGTGGACCTTCAGGACGAAGTGGATCCCATCCCCGCCGTCTTCAACTTTAGCTTGCAACCGCCCAAACCTTTGGCACAGCGCGAAGGCATCCTGATTATTGACGACGAAACCGATACCCCCGCCATGGATGCTGGAATAGACAGCAACTACTCCTATATGCTGTCAGATTATGCCGGATCCATCACCACCATCAAATATGCAGATTTGCCCAAGGATTACAGGCATCGCCGCCTCTCCCCCTCAGATTTGCAGAATTACAAACTGGTGATTTATCACAGTGACCGCTCCACCGAAGGCGGAAACCTCACCTATGAAAACGACAGCATGAGCCTCTTCCTGAATCAGGGAGGAAACCTCGTTATTTCCCACACATCCAAACTGCCCGGCATCCTGCAAGGATTTGTGTCATTAAGACAAAAAACATTCCTCGGTCAATTGGGACTGATGTATGCAAATGACAACGTGCAAGAGCTAAGCAACAGCCTCATCCAAAGGGCATACTTGCAAAAAGCCGTGGGTGACAACGGATATCCTGATGCGAGAGTGGCTTTTGGTGATGACAACCCCAGCATCAATGCGCTGGTGAATTTACATAATGGCCTCTCCGCAATATCGATGTTCAAAAATGATCTGGGTAGCAGACCCGGCAATAGCTTCATTTACAAACTGGGTAGCAAACCGGTGGGCTATCACATGTCTCCTCCCACACAAGAGGAATATGACCTTTACAACAACCGACCCATTGGCTTGCGTCACACCAATGCCCACAGCAAAACCTGGCTGTTTGGCTTCCCGCTCTCCTATTTGGTTCGTGATGATGCAAAGGCTCTGATGAATAAGATACTTAGCGAAATCTAATAGACCCAAACAAACGATAAAAAGGCCGCATGGATCTCCTGTGCGGTCTTTTTTTTGCCTATGGGATTGGAGGGCAGAGGATCAAGGGAGCTCGCTGCCGCACGCGATGAATTATGAGTAATGAATATCGAATGATGAGGTACAAACCTGTGGCTT
>JAAYQD010000152.1 GCA_012519465.1 Candidatus Cloacimonadota bacterium | reverse complement strand
CCCTTTGATGCCACTTTTGGGGCGTGTATCGCGCGAGGGTGCTGCCTTCCTGCTCTCCTCTTCTTCCTCTTCATTAAAGCGTTTCCAGAGCAGGTAATCCGAGTAATTCCCCGCTATTTTGCGGATTGAAGTGCCTTCAAACACAAAGAGATAATCTATGCATCTATCTAAGAAGAATCTATCGTGGGAAACCACCAACAGACAGCCATCAAAGGCATCCAGGTAGTCTTCCAGTATCTCCAGGGTGCGGATATCCAGATCGTTGGTGGGCTCATCCAAAATGATGAAATTAGCCCCAAACATCAAGGATTTGAGCAGGTAGAGCCTCTTCCTTTCCCCTCCGGAGAGGGCACCCAATTTCTGCTGTTGCATCCTGCCGTCAAAGAGGAAGCGTTGCAGCATTTCCGAGGCGCTGAGCCGTGTGCCATCCTTGGTTTTGATCACCTCGGCATACTGGGCGATATAGTCGTAAACGCTCAGATTGGGGTCGAAGCTCTCCTCATCCTGTTTATAATAGGCAAAATGGGTGTTGATGCCTGCCTTCACGCTGCCTGCATCCGGCTTTTCCTCGCCTGTGATGATACGCAGAAGGGTGGTTTTGCCACAGCCGTTGGGTCCAATGATCCCGATGCGCTCCCGCGGCTGGAAGTGGTGGTCTATATCCTTGAACAGTAGGTTTGAGCCATAGCTTTTGGAAAGCTTACGCAGCTCTAAGATGGTCTTGCCCAATCTATCCGTCTGGAAGGATATATCCAGCTCGGCATTGGAGATCAGATAGGATTTGCTGATCAGTTCCTTCACCTTTTCCACATGGTGTTTGGGCTTGGAAGTGCGCGCCCTGGCGCCGCGCCCCAACCATTGCAGCTCTTTGGAAAGCTGTGCCTGACGGCGGGTCTCTTTGCGCTGGGCATCCACCTCTCGCAGCAGCTTGCCTTTGATATAATCGCTATAATTGCCGATACTTACATGCAGGCTACCCCTTTCTATCTCCCAGATTCTATTGCTAATGGCATCCAAAAAATAACGATCGTGAGTAACGAAGAGCACCGTTTTCTTCAGTTTAATCAGATAATCCTGCAGCCATTCGATGGTATCCATATCCAGATGGTTGGTGGGCTCGTCCAAAATCAAGAGGTCAGGATCATTCACCAAAGCCCGCGCCAAATCCACCTTGCGCCTTTGTCCCCCGGAGAGAATCCCCAAAGGTTTGTCAAATTCATGGATGCCCAAGCGGCTGAGGATGGATTTGTAGATATAGCTCTCCTCGGTAGCCTGCTCCATCGAGAGATCAGGCATGATGTGATCCAAAACCACGATCTGGGGATCAAATACAGGGTCTTGGGGCAGGTAGGAGATTTTGAGATCCTTACGGCAGGTCACCGTGCCAAAGGTGGGCTCTATTTCAGATGCAATCAGCCTCAAGAGTGTGGTCTTGCCACAGCCATTTACACCAACAATGCCAATCTTTTCAAAGGCATGGATGCCAAGCGATAGATTCTTGAGTATCTCTTTGTCACCAATGCTTTTGGACACATCTTGCAGGGTAAGGATTACATCTGTATTCATATTTTATTCTTTTAGATCAAAATGGCGTCCCTGAGGCGATTCGAACGCCTGACCTTCACCTTCGGAGGGTGCCACTCTATCCAGCTGAGCTACAGGGACGCGTCTCTTGGTGCAGTTCTTTTGAATTGGGAAATTCTGTCAACTACAAAGCATCGAGGGCTCGCT
>JAAYQD010000006.1 GCA_012519465.1 Candidatus Cloacimonadota bacterium | reverse complement strand
GTTATTTCACTCTGCAGGGTGATGCCCAAGACGTCACAATCCTTCACTGCCAGTCCGCTTTCCAAGCCAAACAGCGGTATTTCCTCTTTATAAAGTATGTCCAACAGGTCTGTCCAAGGCAGATACACCCTGTCTGCCATGGCGTCATCTCGCTGATTGATAATACTATACAGAATCTTGAGCCCCAGATGGGACACGCCCAATTCATACACATCAGGGAAGGCGAGACAAAACTTTGCCGGATACCTGCGCGGGTCTTTGTTGGCGGCGTTGATTTCCTTGCCGATGTAGCGGGAGGGCTTTTGCACCAGCGGCAAAAACTGTTGAATGTCAATGAATTGCATGGCTTTCTTACAGGGAGCGGATGCCGATATTCACCTGGTGTTTGCCCGCCCAATCCAAAAGGCTCTGACAGGAGGGATGCTCCACAAGGTGCAGACAGCTATCCTCCTGGGTGCTGGCTGGCTGGGCAGGTTTGATATTATCCAGGGTCTTCTCATAGCGGCATTGCTGCAGGAAAAATCTGTCTCCCGGCTTCAGCAAAACGCGCACCTGGTCTATATCCTCCCAGGTGAGCAGAGTCTCAAAGAAGGTGGTGCGAAACTCGTATTCACTGCCGCTTTGGCGCAGGATTTCCATGCTTTCCTGAATGTTTTGCCTGTCAATCTCGCTGCGGCACAAAAGCGGATACAGGTGCAGGGGACCTTTCAGATCCATCGCCCAATAATCCACCAAGTTCAACTGGGAAAGCTGCCTCAAGACCTTGGGATTGCTGCCGTTTGTATCCAATTTGATAAGGTACCCCAGCTTGCGGATCTCTTGCAGAAAATCCACCAACCCCCGTTGCAGGGTGGGCTCTCCTCCGGTGATGCACACTGCGCCCAATTTCCCTTTTCTGCCTTTTAAAAAATCCAGCACCTCCGCCACTGGTATCTGCTGGCTATAACGCTGGGGATCAACCAGTTCCGGGTTATGGCAATAGGGACAGCGGAAGTTGCAGCCCTGGG
Source organism: Candidatus Cloacimonadota bacterium (assembly GCA_012519465.1). Lineage (GTDB taxonomy): Bacteria > Cloacimonadota > Cloacimonadia > Cloacimonadales > Cloacimonadaceae > UBA3900. The sequence continues at coordinate 800 of JAAYQD010000006.1, read as the reverse complement.
TGAAGACGATGGCCGCCAGATGCCCCGGATAATCCAGAAGGGAAAACCGTTGAAAGCCGCCAATAATCATGATTCTTGGCTGAGGGGCTGCGGTTCGTGGGGCTCGCTGTGTTTGATGGTATCAAAGGTGGTGCGCATGCCAAACTCCGCCTTTTTGCCTTCGTTCCATTGAGAAACGGGACGCAGATAGCCCACGATGCGGGAGAAAACTTCTGTGGTTTTGTGACATTGGGGACATTCGGGCTGCTCTCCATCCAGATAGCCATGTTGGGGGCAGATGCTGAATGTGGGCGAAAAAGTGAAATAGGGCAGGCGGTAATGGGAACAGATGGTATTCACCAGCTTGCGCACGCTTTGGGCATGCTCCACCCTCTCTCCGCCAAAGATATGCAACACCGTGCCTCCCGTGTATTTGGTCTGCAATTCATCCTGCAAATCCAGCACTTCAAACACATCATCCGAATAATTCACCGGCAGCTGGGTGCTATTGGTATAAAAGGGTGTTTCTCCGTCACAATTTGCGCTGCGGATGCCGGGATATGCCTTGGCATCGATGATGGCGAGGCGATAGCTGGTGCCTTCCGCGGGGGTGGCTTCCAGATTGTAATTATTCCCCGTCTCCTCCTGCATCTGGATGAGGCGATCACGCAGGAAATCCAACACCTTCAGGGCAAAGCTGCGCCCCTTTTCCGTGCCGATATTCACGCCCAAAAAGTTCTCACAAGCCTCGTTCATGCCGATGATACCGATGGTGGAAAAGTGGTTTTTCCAATACTGGCCAAAGCGTTCACGGATGCTCT